>CAZLUR010000057.1:4535-15421 GCA_964562725.1 uncultured Desulfohalobiaceae bacterium
ATGTCCCTGACCCATTCTACAAAGAACTCAACCCGTTCATGTTCGTCCAGCATGGGCAAGACCCGTAAATCCATCCAGGAACCATCAGAGAGCTTTAATTCTTTTTGAAAAGCTTTCTTGCTGACCAGCACGTTTTTCGCCTCACAGTCAGGGCAGATATGATCATACCCTCTGTAGGTCTTATAACACTTCGTGTTCAGAACCCTTTTTTCTTCTGGAACATTTGCCAAGCCTTTCCAGTTGCTGTAAAGGATGTTCATCTGCGGATCATGTATTGAAACCATATCCGGGACCAGGGCCAGCAGTTTTTGAAAACGTTCTTCACTCTTCCTTAAGGCCTTTTCTGCCTGCTTGCGCAAAGTAATGTCAGTATGGATTCCTATCATACGTAAAGCTCGCCCAGCTCGATCCCATTCAACAACCCTGCCCCGGTCCAGGATCCAGATCCAGGAGCCATCCCTGTGTTTTACCCTTGCTTCGCATTCATAATAGTCGGTTTTACCAGCCAAGTGCTCTGCCAAACGTGCATTTGAAGCCTCTAAATCATCTGGGTGACATGATTCTGTCCAGGTCTGCAAACTCAAGGGTTTCAGCTCCTCAAGACTATATCCGATTATGGCAGCCCATTGTTCATTGAAAACTATCTGCCCGGTCTGCACATTCCAGTCCCACAATCCAGTATTGGTGGCTTGCAGGGCAAGATTTAGCCGCTCATCACTTGCTCGAAGTGCCTGGTCTTGGAGATACTTCTCGGTTACATCCCGAAAAACCAGTACCACACCGCTTAACTCACCTAGTTCATTACGGATCGGTGCAGCTGAATCTGCAATTTGATATTCCCGGCCATTTTTGGCCATCAAGACAGTATGATTGGCTAAGCCCTGTATTTTTCCCTGCTCTAAAACTTTCTGCACGGGATTGTCGCAGATCTCCCTGCTAAAAGCATTGCAGATTCTGAATACTTCAGACAGAGGTTTTGCTTTTGCTTCCTGGATTGGCCATCCTGTTAACTTTTCAGCGACCGGATTCATCCTGGAAATACAGCCCTTAAGATCAGTAGCAATAACAGCATCGCCTATGGAGTTGAAAGTAGTCCGAAAATCTTCTTCACTTTTCTTCAGTGCTTGCAAGGCATTTGTCCTGGAAACAATCTGACCGATCAACCTTGCAGAGATGTTCAGCCTCTTTTTGGCCAGATTAATTAGAAATCCAGGGCGGGGTTGATATGCTTTGGCAGCATTATACAGCTCTTGTTCACTAACTTGAAAAGTCTCTGAGAGTGCCTTGATCTGTTCCGGATCCTGAGGGGGAGTCCCGTAGCCGATATTGATAGCCCCTATAATCAGGTCATCTGCATAAATTGATTCTGCATAAAGATTAATACCTCCCACACATTGAATATCTATACACCTGCCGGAATCTATTGCGGCTTTAGCTGCGTCATTCCAGCAATTTTCATGGCAAAGCCACAGGCCGGATCTCAAGGCCTCAATATTGCTCTCTGTTTTGCAAAGCTTTCTGGAAGCATCATCCATTAAGCGGCACCAGCCAGAAGAAAACATGCCAAAGGCATAGTCGCCGTTTGCCTCATAAATGGCCACAGAAGTCTGAAGCAGGTCAATCGCATCTTCTGCAATGGCCTGCAGGGTATCTTTACCTACAGAATCCAGTATGACTCGAGATGAATTCAGGTCTGTCAAGTCGCCATAAGAGGGTTTGTATTTAAAACTCTCTTTAGAAAGAAAGCAGCTTTCCTGCCTGCGGTGATCCCGGGACAAAGCTGCAAAATAATCCTGCTTTTCGTATTCTTGAACTATACCCTGCAGATAATCTATTCTTTCCTGCAATTCTTCACATCTAATTTTATTTTCCATAACAAATCCCTGGCGGATGATTATATAGCTTCTTGACACCGCAAATGATTTTTCTTACTGATTCTAATATGGCAGTCTCCTTTGAAATCATTGCAAGCCTTGTTCATGCAAAATCTGGCACTGTTTATATTTACTTCAAACTGCGTTATTGAGAGGCCAACTCTGGATAGTGTTTTCGAACGCGTTACATAGTCCTTCAATCTGCGTCGGCTTGCAAAAATGATAACCTTGTCCTAGTTGACATTTCAATTCTTGCAGTAACATAAGCTGCTGTTCATCTTCAATCCCTTCAGCCACAATAAACAGATCCAGCTTTTGAGCCAAATTGATCATAGATTCAATGATAGACCTGCTTTTGTCATTGTTTATAATTTTATGCACTAAGCTCTTGTCTATTTTTACTGCATGAATTGCAAACTGGTTCAAATAATTAAGTGATGAATAGCCTGTACCAAAATCATCGATAGAAATTGTAATTCCAAGATCATTTAACGCTTGAATAATGTTTTCATTTGCTCTGTTCTGATCCAGAAATACACTCTCTGTAATCTCAATATGCAATCTTTCCAAGGCAAATCCATACTTATCTGCACTGGCCTTAATTTCTTTGACTATGCCTGTATTTAAAAGCTGCTTGACTGACATGTTGATGGCCAGAGCTATATCCTTGAGCGCAGGATAGTTGTCTAGCCATTGCGTGAATTGCTCAAAGGCCAAATCTAAAACCCTTTGTCCAAGAGGATGTATAAGCCCTGTATTTTCAGCAATGGGTATGAATTGACCGGGTGGAATATTGCCCAGCTTGGGATGATGCCAGCGCACCAAAGCTTCCAGTGCAAAAAATTTTCCGGTCTTCAGATTAACAATAGGCTGGTACTGGAGATAAATCTCATTTTTGGACAAGGCCTGCATCAAATCGTGCTCCAGGTGGAACTTTTCCACTTCTAATCCGGTTTGTTTCGGATCATAATACTCATACATATTCCTAGCTTTTTGCTTGGCTTGATACATGGCCATATCTGCGCAGCGAACAGCCTCCTCACTTTCCATATATCTCTTTGTACCCAGGAAAATGCCGCTGCTTAATGTAACAAAAATCTCCTTATCCTGTATATTAAAAGGCTTATGAAATTCGGAATACACTCTTTGCATGACTAATTCACAATCTTTTTTGCCTTTCACTCCTTCAATAAGTATCACAAACTCGTCACCGCCAAATCTGGCTAAAGTATCCACATCACGTATAGCATTTTTGATATTTTGGGAGGCGATCTGAATCAAGAGATCACCAGCTGTATGTCCCATAGTGTCATTGATGGTTTTAAGGCGATCAATATCTATAAAAACTACAGCATAGTTATAATTCTTATCCACCAATGATTTCCTGATGGCCATTTGCAGGCGCTCTTCTAAAAAAGCGCGGTTAGGAAGGCGGGTCAGTGGATCATGATAGGCTTGAAAGTTGAGCCTTTCTTCAATGGTCTTGATCCTGGATATGTCTGACAAGGAAATAATCAAAGAATTGTCTATCCCCAAGGGATAGGCATAAAGTAGTACATAGTATTGATCACGATTCTTATCAAAAAAAATAAACTCTTCTTTGTCCTGACCATCAGGCTTAAATATGCAGGACATCAAGGACATCATGTCCTGGCCAGCTTCTTGATGTTCAAGAAAATCAGTGATCCGTTTTTTCTCAACCAACTCGTCTTTATCAAAGCCTGAAAAATTTATAAACTGAGAGTTGGCTAAAGCAATCAGCCCATTTTCATCCACTATAATAGTAGGATTCCCTGTATTCTCAAATATATTTCTATGTAATACCTCAGAACGCCGTAAAGCTTTTTCCATTTTTTCTTTTTTCTGCATCTCTTTATTCAGCTTAGTAACTGTCTGGCTGAGCTCTTCATTTTGCTTATCAACATGTGAATAAAGAATAAAATTCTCATAAGCAAAAGCTGTAGATTTCATGAGAATAGAAAGTAAAATAGAATGGATGTTATTAATGATCACTGCATTAGCTTTTACTAAGGCAAAAAATACACCGTGTGTCTTTTTACGTGTAGTAATTGCATGTAGAATAACTTCATATTGTTTATCTTTGGTCAAATATGTAACAATTCTGTTTTCGCGCATTGCCCAGGCAACATTGCCATTTTCAATCATAGTTTCAAACAGGTCAGAAATATATTCTTTTAAATTAAGAGGTTCACAGTGATGAAAAGTCAAGTTCTTATTTTCATCATCAACATTAAAAAAAGAATAGGCCTCCAGGGGCAGAATCTTTTTTAGGATATTCGCTGTATTGGCAAAAATATCTTCTGCTTTGTCAATCTTATCCAACAAGCCTTGCTTGTCTTCAAAAAAAGCGCAAAGCTCCAAAGCATCCATGCTTTGCTGCACAACGCCTTCCAGATGCCTTATGTATTGCTTTTGGTCCACGGTTAAGGTCATTCCAATCCATAAATGAGCACAAATGTGTCATTGAGCTGATTGTCAAGTTGAAAAACCAAGTTCTCCAGGATACCTTCGCTCAAATCCAGCTTGTCCCAGGTTTCCGGAGGAAAGTATGCCAATTCGCTATTGCCGCTGGAACCAACATTTAAGGCCGTGATCAGGAAATCTGCCACAGCTACCACTGCCGGATCTCTTGCATTTTTGCTCCCTTCAGGCTCGTGGTGATAACGGATCATTGATTCCAGATGTGCAGGCAAATTCCAAGAATGGGCCAAAAACTCTCCCACATGGGTATGATCAAAACCCAGAACCTGTTTTTCCGCCTCAAGCGTCGTCATCCGATTGGTCCTGGCTTTGGCCAAAATCCTGGACATCTCGGCAGAAGCAGAATGAATCAGCACCAGTCTGCCAATATCATGCAGCAGCCCGGCAACAAAATAGCGCTCTGAATTGACAACACCGTCCATAAAACTGGCCAGCTGCCTGGAAACAATACCGCAGGCCACACTGTGCTCCCAAAACTGGCGCATGCTTAATAAAGATGAGGAAAGGTTTTTAAAGACCGAAACCACTGAAACTCCGGTAACAATGGTCATCAGCTGATTGGTTCCGATCAGGGCCAGGGCATGGGTCAAGGTCTCTACTTTTTTGACCAGCCCATAAAAACTGCTGTTCACCAGCTGCAAAACCTTGGCTGACAATGCTGGGTCTTTACTAATGATCGTGGCTATATCTGAAATAGGTACGTCAACATTAAGTATTGATTCCAATGTCTTGTGATAGATGTCCGGCAGGGTGGGCAGCTTCATGCGCTCATTGATCAGACCTTGTATAGACAGTTGCGAGGAGCGGCCTGCTACATAAGGATAATATTCGTTTGATCCAGATTTATGGCCCTGAACCTTGTTTTTCTGGCCTTGGCGCCCGGCATGTATTTCCAGGGCCTTTCTCTGGACAGCGATCCGGAATATTTCCCCTATAAAGGGTATATCCAGGTCGTTACGGGCAAAAGCGCGCCGCAATTGCTGCTCAGCCGCCTGATAAACATGTTCTGGAATACCTGCTGCCAGTTCATGCTGGACACTGTTATCCGTCTCCTCGGTCCTGACCCAGATATCTGTGGCTCCCCAAATCTTGCATACCCTGATATGCTGCTCAGTCACAGCTTCGCCTGCCGGGATCAGAAACCGGCCTTTTTGATCCCGGACAGCTGATTCCAGGACCATGCCCGGAACCAAATCATGCATGCTCACTCGCTTCATAAGTCCTCAGCAGTCAACCCAACATCCTGATCACAACTTGGCTTGCAAAAGCCTGCCTGTCAATACAAATCAAGAAGACCGGGTGATCACTTCTTTTAGGCACTGAAAATCCTCTTCAATATTAATCATAATTGAGGCAATCTCATCAAAGGAAAATGGACAATAAGCTATATAGCCTGAATCCAATGTATACTGCAAGGTATCTATGCCGGTCCCTAATCCAGCCATCATAGCCAACACATCCCCAATATGCACCATGTATACTAAAGGCTTGTATGTCCTTGGCGCCATGGACGGCTGGTGATGGTATTGAATACTGGTTTCCAAAGATCCAGGCAACCGCCATTGTTTGGCCAGCATGGCTCCCACTTGACAATGGTCGGTGCCCAGATGCTTATTTTCCAGCTCCAGGTAGCTGAGCAGTTCTTTTCCCAACTCCGGCAGAAGGTCCATATTTTCCTGGACCTGGAAATTTGAAATCACTATTTTACCAATATCGTGCAACAATCCTGCTGTAAACGCCAGATCAGGACCGACCCCATAGTCGGTCATTCTGGCCAGCTCTCTGGTGGCCAAGGCTGTGCGCAGTTCATGATGCCAAAACTCCCCTTGCTCGCTGTGATAGCCCTGCAATTCCTGTTCAAAAAAATGGGAGTTCAAATTGACCAGGGCCAGACTGACCACTGTCTGGGTCCCAAGATAGATAACCGCCCGGTCAATGGAATTGACTGGCTTCATCAGTCCAAAAGCAGGTGAATTGACCAGGCGCAAGATATTACTGGTCAAACCTGAATCAAGCCGGACAAAGCCAATAACGTCATCGAACTCATAATCTTCCCCTGCAATCAAATGTACCAAACGAATGGCGCTGGGAGACATGATTGGAACTTCATTTATGGTTCGATATATTTTATCTTTTGTGCCCATAAACTGCCTTAGACTTATGCATTGAGGACCATCAAGATCTTGTCTGCCCTTAATAAAGAAAAATATATTGCCGGAGCAGACATGTTGAAATGCTGCTTATCCCTTTTTATAAGGTGATTTTGTCCTTAGAAACTCATACCATTGATTAATCTCAACCATGGACTGAGTAGTCCCTCCGCGATCAGGATGAAATTTCTTGGCCATAATCCTTCGCTTCCAGCTCAGATCTGCAAATTGGTCAATATAATTATTCAAATTGAATATCCTGCGCAAGGCATATTCCTTGTCTTGAAAACTATAATCTTTAATATCTGAAAATACTGTGGGAGACAGACTTTCAATATAGATTTCAAAGCGTTTCTTGCTGATCTCTTCCCGCAGGGCGGGGCTGGTCACATAACGGGTAATAAACTCCAAGACTTCTCTTAGATCAAAATACGCAAACCTGCCCAAGGCCTCAAAAGCTGTCATGGTGCGTGTTTCCTTAATCCATAAAATACAGCCCGGTTCAATTACTGCGTTTTTTGTTACCTGAAATTCATAATAGTCAATTTGGACCATGGTCAGGATTTGAGAACGTTCTGTGTCAACCATTTCAGATATTTTTAGCTTGCTGCAGGCACACAGAATAAAGCAGAAAGGCCTGCAAGGCTATTTGGGCTGCTTGCTGACCTTGAGCACGGCCTTACGCACAGCATCCCGCACTTGATCCTGACTTATTGGTTCCTGCAAGACAATGGAAAAGGCCTGGGCGTACCTGGCAGGCAATAGATTCAGGCTCAAGGCATAAATATCTTGAACATCCACCCTGTCAGCCTCAAATTCTGGAAATTCCTGCAAAACCTCAGGCAGGCACTGTAAAACGCGCTGCTCATTGCGGTTGACAATGCCCTCCAGGCTGACCATGCCGATCCATGGTACCTCTACCTGCTTTTCCTTTTGACTCATTTTGTATCTCCTGATCCTGGATCCTACATTTTGAGCAACTCTATTATCTGCCTTGGTATCTGCGCCAGGCTGACCACCTTGTCCACCCCGCCAAGTTTGATAGCTTCATTGGGCATACCAAACACCACGCAGGAAGCCTCATCCTGGGCAATAGTCCTGGCCCCGGCCTTATGCATGGCCAGCATCCCCCCGGCGCCATCCCCGCCCATCCCGGTCAAAATAACCCCCACGGCATTGCGGCCTGCGACTTGAGCCACAGACTTGAAAAGCACCTCCACACTGGGCCTCTGCCGGCATATAAGGGGGCCGGTCTTGATATCTACATAAAACCTGGCCCCGCTTCTTTTTAAAAGCATATGAAAATTACCCGGAGCAATTAGCGCTACCCCAGGAACTACAGAATCATTGTTCTTGGCCTCCCTTACCTCCAGATCACAGAGGTCATTCAAGCGGGCTGCAAAAGAAGCAGTAAAGTTTTCCGGCATATGTTGCACAATTACAGTGCCAGGGGAATTGCCAGGCATAGCCTGCAAAACAGACTGTATAGCCTGGGTGCCTCCTGTGGAAGCCCCAACCGCCACTACTGCATTGGTCAGCTTTCTGTCCACCAGGGCCACTGACTCAGCCGGCATGGGCTGAATCAGCCCTCCGGGTTTATATTTCTCCCGCAATCTAGCCCTGGCTGCTGCATGGATCTTATCAATCAGAGCTGTGGACATATCTGCCACAGAATATGCTGATCCAGGCTTGCTCAACACATCCACAGCCCCGGCATTGATGGCGTCCATGGCCAACTCCCCGCCTTGAGTTGTCAAGGAAGATACAATGATCACAGGCAAAGGATAATGCTTCATCAATTTACGCAAAAACGTCAAACCGTCCATGCGCGGCATTTCAATATCCAGAAGCAGAACATCCGGCTGCAGCTGAACTATTTTTTCCCGGGCCACATAAGGATCCGGGGCAGCGCCCACCACCTGAATGCCTTCTGCCTGGCCAAGCTCCCTGCTGAACACCTGGCGTACAATGGCTGAATCATCTACAATCAAGACTTTAATCATTTTTTCTGGGCCAAATTTGGAGTTCAAATCCCACTGGCTGGTCATCCACCAGAAGCAGCAATTTATGTTCAGACTGCGTAAGCTCTTGCCAGGCCTGCCCATTGCACAGCTCAAACCCTGGGGGTTGGATATCAATGAGTTGCTCCGGGCCATACAAGGCTTCAGTCAAAAGGCCGCAGGCCACATTGACCAGCTCGCACAAACCACTTTCTGCAGCACCTGGAGAAAGAGTTTCATTTGCATCCAGGCCCAGAATATTTTGACTTAAATGCCGGCAAAAGTTAAATGAAGCCAAAGCTGAGAATCTGCCTGTTTCCTGGGCAGCAAAAAAATTGATCCCAACCGAAACATAAGTCTCCTCTTGCTCATCTTGAATGTCTTCCCCTGAAACAGTCTCAATGAACATAAAAGCAAAATTTTCGAAAGTACTTTCCAGGACTTGGACCAAAATTGCAGGTATGTAGTTCATAAACCTTGATCCTTATTCGGCAGCAATTGCTCCACTGTGGCCTTAAAATCTTCAGGCATGAACGGCTTGTTCAAATAAGCTGTGATCCCTAAGTCCTTAAGATATTCCATGCGCTGCCTGTTACGTTCACTGGAAATAATGACTACTGGAATATTCTCCAGTAGTCTCTGTTCAGCCATGGTATGTACCATCTGTATTCCATTCATGACCGGCATGTTGATATCAGCAAAAACAATGTCCACGGCATGTTCCTGCAAAAGATCCAGGCCTTGTTGACCATTAGCAGCAAAGTATATCTGCCCCAGGTCAAGTCCGGAAATTTGCAGTGTACGCTCCACCATGCTGCGGATAATCATGGAGTCATCCACAATCAATACATTATATCCCATAAACTCAGCCTTATTGGATGGTTATATCTGCAGACCTGCACAACTTCAATTTTTAGATAAATCGTAACAAAATTCCTGGCCCTGCTTTTTGACCACAAATTGCTTGGAGTCCATATGCAGGCGGATTGTGCGCGAAGTGCTGCCTCCCAAATCTTTGACATGCATCAGTAGTCCGTTTTTCCACAGAACTTTGCGCAAGACCGTGATATTACGTTCGCCTATCTTGTACAAACTATTATTGTTCAGCACATGTGCCCCCCCAGCAACCATGATCAATGCCCTGGATTTGCGCATACCCATATTAAAAAGCCTGGTCAAAAGCAAAGACAATCCAGTATCCACAAACATGCCGGGCTTTTCCTGGGCTTTTGTTGTATTTACCTTGGATAAAGGCAGCATACAATGGATCATCCCCCCTATGCCCAGCAGTGAGTCATAAACGGCCACACCTACACAGGAGCCCAGTGAGTAGGTTACCAGTACGTCCTGAGGCGAATCGCTTATCTTTATTTGAGCAATATCTACTACTTGTAAGGCCATCAATTTTTCCAGGTTAATTCAATGTTCTTTAAGCGCGGATATACACTGAGGGTTCAACGCTTTTGAATCTGCTCAACAATCCGGACAGGCTCTCTGCATGTCCCACCACAAGATATCCATTTGGTTTAAGCAGTCTGTACATCTCGTCCAAAAGGCGCTTTCGAATCTGATTATCAAAATAAATCATCACATTACGGCAAAAGATAATGTCCAGGGGACCACGCATGGGAAATGGGATTTCTGCAAGATTGAGCCGGGCAAAGGTGATCATGCGCTTTAGGGATTCGGATACGGAAAAAAGTGCTTCAGAGCCGGATCTGGAGCGAAGAAAATATCTGTTCAGCAAAAAGGCAGGCACTTTATCCATTCGTTTCGCCTCGTATATCCCCTGGCGCGCCCGCTCCAGGACCCTGGTGGACAGGTCTGTGGCCAAGATTTTGGTATCTGCTGTTGAATACAGAGTCTCTGCAATGGTCATGGCCATGGTATAAGGCTCTTCTCCTGTAGAAGCAGCTGCACACCATAAGCGGAATCTGGTTTGACCTTGCTTTTCCCAGTCAGCCATGATCCGGGCTAGAACCTGAAAATGCCGGGGCTCCCGGTAAAAGTGGGTCACATTAGTGGAAATGACATCTAAAAGCGCTACCAGTTCTGACTCACTCCGATCCTGGCGCACATATTCAAAATAGGCCTTGTAGCAGGAGATGCCCAGATGACGCATGCGCTTGCCCAGCCTGGAAGACACCAGGGCCCGTTTATGCGGGCCAAGCTTGATGCCGGCCCGTTCATAAATGAGATCCACAAAGCGCTCAAAAGTCTGGGTATCGATTGTCTGCTCCTGCACATTAAACCAACTTAGAATAGTTTACATCAAATAAAAAGGGCCTCAGAAACACCCCCCGGGGGGCTGGTCTTTACCCACACTTGACACCGTGGGATAAGGAAGAGGTCATCATTCA
>CAZLUR010000058.1:0-15275 GCA_964562725.1 uncultured Desulfohalobiaceae bacterium
ATTCAGGTCCAATTCCCGCCCTTAGCTCAGCTGGATAGAGCGCTGGACTTCGGATCCAGAAGTCGGGGGTTCAAATCCTCCAGGGCGGGCCAAAAAAAATCAGGAGGTTAAGCAATAAGCTTAACCTCTTTATTCTTTGTGTTAAAAAGACATTGCTCAGTATTATTAGGAGCTAGTATGATAGAAGTGATAAGGCCTAATATTTTTCGCATCCAAGTACCTATGCCCAAGAGCCCGCTTAAGTATCTGAACGCTTATGTCCTGCGCGGGACTGAACGCCACTGTCTTATAGATACCGGACTAAACCGCAGTTCATGCCTTGAAGCCTTGAATCAGGGCCTGGCTGAGCTTGGTATCCAGATCGAGCATACAGACGTTTTGATCACACATATGCATTCAGATCACAGCGGACTGGCTCCGGCCCTGTATGCACAAGGAGCTAGGATATGGATGAGCAAGGCAGATGCAGAGACTATTACCCAACCTTTTGACTGGCACTCAATTCTGCATTATGCGCGCATCAACGGATTACCAGAACAGGACCTGGAAAGTACCAGGGATGCCCATCCAGGCTTCAAATACAGGCCTCAAGGGCAGGTAGATATTCAGGAACTGGCAGATGGAGACCTGCTGTGCCATGCTGGCTTGAATCTACGCTGTTTGCTGACTCCCGGGCATACCAGCGGCCATGTTTGTTTCTATGAGCCTGAGCAGGGTTTGTTGTTTGCTGGGGATCTTCTTTTGGAAGAGATAACCCCAAATATTTCCATGTGGCGGCCCGGGCAAAACCCTTTGCAGGATTATATGCAGAGCCTGGATCGTTTGCAGCAGTTTGATATTTCCCAGGTCTTGCCCGGGCACAGGCGTATTTTTTCTGAACACCAGAAAAGAATCCAGGAACTCAAAGATCATCATCAGCACCGACTAGATGAAGTTCTAGGCATTGTCCGAGCCAGGGCTGGGCATGCTTTTTACATTGCTTCGTGTATGGTCTGGGACTTGGATATTCAGGACTGGGAGCAGTTTCCTTTGGCCCAAAAATGGTTTGCTACTGGCGAGGCTTTGGCCCACTTGGGACATTTAGAGTCCCAGGGCTTGATCAGGAAGAGTTTTAACGGACAGCATCAGATCTGGTCAGCCTGAGTGGATGAGAGTTTCAGGTTGGGATAGTATGCAGTCCGGCCCAGCCAGATCTGTGTGCCGGGTGCGGGACCTGTGTGGGGCAAGTAGCTCAAACCTATGGCCGGATGAAACCGGTACACAAAGAGCGCCTGGTCGCTGAGAAACATATCTGTTTTGGTCCGGGCATTGAGGTTATTGAAACTCCGGGTCACGCTGCGCATCATTTAACCCGCCTTTACAATATCCAAATGGATCTTGTCCTCAAACTAAAAAGGGATAATTCTGCCCTGGTTATCAAACTGCAGATCCAAAGCTCCCTTTTTGATCTCCAAGGCATCCTGGGATTGCAATTCCAGTATCAATGGTTTTGTGACCCAAAATTTTTCAAGCTTCAGCGTATTTGTGATTCTGGCCATACGTAAAGGTTTTTGCTCAGGAACAAAGGCCAGTGCAGTCTCTACTGCTTTTCTATCATCTTCCAGAGACACTGGTATGCGTCCAGTAGCCCAAATTCCAGTGGTCAAAACATTGGTATAAGTAACCTCATAGTTGATTTTTTCAACAACTCTTCTGGTGGTCAAGTCAGCCATGCCAATTCCTAAAGCATTGCCATGGGATTGCCTGGTCAAGTCAAGCACGATCAAGGTCCGGTAATCAGGTACTCTTTCTCCTCCATTCCTTCGCCAGAATCCTATAACATTGGGGTCTATTCCTGCACCACTGATATTCTTGCCCATTTCATTTATTATGAGTATGTCCAAATCTGAGACTGGAATTTTGGGCATAAGTTCTCTGGACAATTCCAGAAGTTCCTGGTCGACCTTTATAAAATCTTCTGGCAGGGCCAAGCGCAGGGTATGTATCTGTTCAAGGGAATTTTCCACTACAGCAAGACCGCAGAGTATAGGAACTTGGTCCATGATCATTTTTGCTGCTGGAATTATAGTGGAGGCCAGGGAATATTTGTGCATTTCACTAGCCCCTTTATGCTTGCCGCATCCAACCGCAAGCATTTTGCACAAACCAGACTCCACAGAAGAGCGAAAGGCAGTATGGGGCTTGACCCGGTTTATAAGTACCAAATGATCAGCTTCTAGTATATCTTTGGCAATAAAAATTGATGCCCCGGATTCTACTCTGCCCAAGTATTCAACATCCATGTTGGATACCAGAGGGGCGTTCACACTTTTTTCAGTAATGCCTAGTTCTTTTAACACTTCGATTTGCCCTTGAGCTGTGGCCCCCCCGTGGGAGCCCATTGCAGGGGTTATAAAGGGTTCTAAACCTAATTCCCTAAGGTTTTTGATTACTGCGGCCACTATAAGAGAGATGTTATGGATGCCTCTTGAGCCTACTCCTACAGCAACTTTTTCTCCAGGGAGAGCTCGGTTTCTAATATTATGCTTGGAAAACTCATTGTCTATCGCTGCTGCCGGATCGGTTAGACAAGTATTGTCAAATTTTTGACAAACTTCATACATAGCAGGCAATTTCATTTTACATTTCCCTTTAGGTCAGCGAATGTAAGTTATTGGAAACCCCGGAAGTTGATTGCAGAATCTCCGGGGGTTTATTTCTGCATTATATCGACATAACTGGGGGGCTGCAAACGCTGATCAAAATCAGCGGCTCGTTGCCAGTATTCGTTAGGCCAGGTTCAGTAAAAATCGTCACTCCTGGCTCAAGAGGATAGTTTTGATTTCCAACCATAGTCTGCCCTTTACCAGAGATCAAATATTTACTATATTACTATAGTCAAACAATCTATTCTAAAATAATCATTATTTGATCCAGATCAAAGCAAGGCAGCCAGTTTTATTTAACTCTACTTTGCACAAAGGGGCAAGATATTAGCATAAACCAATTCCCGGTGCTGCTATCAAGCCGGGGCAATAAACAAGGAGGAGCATTATGTTGGACATGTTTTGCTACCAATGCGAACAAACAGCCAAGGGCGAGGGGTGTACCAAGGTCGGTGTCTGCGGCAAGAAGCCAGAAGTTGCAGCCATGCAGGATCTCTTGGTTTATCTGCTCAAGGGGCTCTCCCAGGTGGCAGTACAGGCCAGGGAAATGGGCATCAGGGACAAGGAAGTGGATGTCTTCATCTGTGAGGCCACTTTCGCCACCCTGACCAATGTCAACTTCGATCCAGAACGCTTTGTGGATTATGTGCAAAAGACTGTGCAGTATAGAGAGGGCTTGAAAAGGCAGATTCAGGACAAGGCGGCCCAGGACGAGTCCCTGCTGGCCAAAGCCAAGCGGGCCATTGGACTGGGTGAATCTGTTGGTACCGAATTCCCAGAAGGTGCAGCCACTCTGCAGCCTGCCTCCAACCTGGAGGGCATGATCGAACAGGGCAAAGATCACGGTCTTTTGCAGGATCCGGAGCAGAACAAGGACATCAAGTCCCTGAAAGACGCATTGCTTTTCGGTATAAAGGGGGTTTGCGCCTATGCAGACCACGCCCAGATCCTGGGTCAGGAAGACGACGAGGTTTACGCCTTTATCCAGAAAGGATTGGCTGCCACCCTGCGCAAGGACCTCTCCCTGGAGGATTGGGTGAATCTGATCCTGGAATGCGGCCGGATCAATCTAAGGGCTATGGAGCTTCTGGATACAGCTAATACTGGAAAATATGGGCATCCTGTACCCACCCAGGTCCCCCTGGGACACAAGAAGGGCAAGGCCATTTTGGTTTCCGGACACGACCTGCGGGATCTGGAGCTTATCCTGGAGCAGTCCAAGGATAAGGACATATATGTCTATACCCATGGAGAAATGCTGCCCTGCCACGGCTATCCTGGGCTCAAAAAGTATCCCCATTTCTATGGCCATTTCGGCACTGCCTGGCAGAATCAGCAAAAAGAATTCGCCCAGTTTCCCGGGCCCATTGTAATGACCACTAATTGCATTCAGAAACCCAGAGAGGCTTATGCAGACAACATCTACAGCACAGGGCTGGTGGGCTGGCCAGGGATTAAGCATATCCAAGACAAGGATTTTAGCCAGGTAATAGAAAAGGCCCTGGCCATGGAGGGTTTTCAGGAGGAAGAAGATAAAGGTTCGGTCATGGTCGGATTCGGACACAACGCAGTACTCGGTGTGGCAGACAAGGTGCTGGACGCTGTCAAAAATGGCCATATCCGGCATTTCTTCCTGGTGGGCGGCTGCGACGGGGCCAAGTCTGAGCGCAACTACTACACCGAGTTCGTGGAAAAAGCGCCTCAGGATACAGTGATTCTGACTTTGGCCTGTGGTAAATTCCGTTTCTTTGACAAGGATCTGGGCACTATAGGCGATTTGCCCCGGCTCATGGATGTAGGCCAGTGCAATGACGCCTATTCTGCAGTACAGATCGCCCTGGCCCTGTCCAAGGCCTTTAATGTGGAAGTCAATGAGCTGCCCTTGTCCTTGATCCTGTCCTGGTACGAGCAAAAGGCCTGTGCCATCTTGTACACCCTGCTCCACCTGGGCATCAAGGATATGCGGTTGGGACCCTCTTTGCCGGCCTTTGTCAGCCCAAATGTACTGGATGTATTGGTCAAGAACTTTGATCTGAAGCCAATATCTACACCAGAAGAGGATTTGAAAGCCATTCTGGAGGCATAAGCTTACAGGCCCTGCTGATGAAGGACTCGGCAGGGCCTAAAAGCTTATCAAGTCTGTTGTCTGCAGTAGGTTTCTCTGGTCAAGAAGAGTAATGCCAGGGATGACAAAAAGTAAGGCTGTATTCCTGTATGCAACCACTTTTAAAACCCTGCTCAATATGCTGCCCCAGGAGATCTCTTGGCCTGTACTTTCCTGGGCATGATTCAGATTGGAAAAGCCTTTGTGCAGCGGATAATCCCGGACAAAACTCCAGATCAAAGCCCCGATGCCCAGTGTGATCAGGGCTGTGCAGAGCATAATGCTCCGCCAGCTGAAAATGACCATGAGCAGGCGCAGGGGAGGTCCGGCTGAAACCGCGCCCACAATACCGAAAAACAGGGCCATGCCGGTCACAGTAGCGAAATGTCGAGGAGGAAACCAGTTGCTGACCAATTTGAGCAGGCCCACAAAGGCCACTGCCACTGAACCACCGATTAGCAGCCGTCCTATGTTGGCCCAGACAAGGCTCGGGGCCAAGGCGAACATGATAGTCCCCAGACCAGCCACCAGGGATCCAGTAGAAAGCAGACGTCTCGGTCCCCAGGTATCAGCAATGATCCCCGTAGGGATCTGCATGGCTACGTAGCTGTAGAAATAAAAAGCAGAGAGGTTGCCCAGGGCGGCAGCACTGATCTGGAAGTCCCGCATTAGTTCTTGGGTCATGACTGCCGGGGCCACACGCTGGAAAAACCCCAAGAGATAGAATATGGCGCCCAAAGCCCAGATGGCCCAGGCTACTCGTAAAGGGGGAATAGGAGGTTGGTTCACCTGGCAACTGCTCCTTGTAAGTTTGTAAAGGTTCGGGATCTATCTGCAAAGGTCTTAGTCAAAGCCCAGCCTGTTTTCTAAATAGCTCGGACAATCAGGACCAAGCCCTGACGCTGTACTACCTGTACTGTTTGCCCAGGGCTTACAGCTGCCTGGCCAGGAGCTAGGCGCGCTTTCCAGATTTCAGCCCTGATCCTGATCAACCCTTCTGGGTCCAACCTGGTCCTGGCTGTTCCGGCTTTGCCCTGCAGGGAGTATCTGCCCTCTCCCTGATGTGGTTCATAAGCAGGCCAAAGTACGAAGAATAAAATTATATCCTTTAGCAGCCAGGCCAGAGACCCTGTCCAGGCTATCCAGCCAGAGAAATTAAGCCAATCCTTGAAAATCAGCAAAACCACCAGGAACAGGACAGCAAACGGACTCTGGATTAGGATATAATTGATCAGGCATTGCCTGGACCAGCCTTTGATATGCATACTGTATCATGACCCCGCTCCCGGGGTTTGGCCGGCAGCTGTTGGTTATTATCTTTTGCCAAGAGTTCCTGATACAGTTCCAGGGTCTGGGCAGCAATGGCTTGCCAACTGAATTTGGCCAGGACTTTCTCCCGGGCGGCATGGCCCATGATTTCGGCTTGCGGAGGGTCGTCCAGGATTTTATCTATTGTTAGAGCCAGGTCATATGAAAATCCTTGGGGGTCTGCTGGCTCGGAGTCCTGTAAGGATCTGGCTTGAAACGAGACCAGATAGCCGTCCTTTCCAGGCTCTATGATCTCTGGGATTCCACCCACCCTGGAGGCTACCACAGGGGTGCCGCAAGACATGGCTTCCAGATTGACTATGCCAAAGGGTTCGTAAATGGAAGGGCAGACAAAGGCAGCTGCCTGGGAGTAAAGTGCCACCAAGTCCTGCCGGGGCACTGACTTCTGGAACCAGAGCACAGGGTTTGTGCTGTATTGTTTGGCCTCAGACACAGCTTGTTGCATTGCATGGCCCAACTCTAAGGTATCCGGGTTAGAGGCGCAAAGCAGGATTTGTACCCTGTTTTGCAGATATGGCACTGCTTGTACCAGATGTAAAATGCCTTTTTGTCTGGTGATGCGGCCTACAAAGATGATATAGGGCTTGTCAGGATCCAGGCCGTATCTGGCCAGAACAGACCTGTCCCGGGTGGGGCAGTATTCCTGAGGGTCTATCCCGTTGGGAATGATGCGGATTTTTTCCTCAGGCACCTGGTACAGGTGTATTACATCCTCCTGCATGGCCCTGGAGACAGCAATTACTTGGTCTGCGTGCTGGAAAGCGGTTTTTTCCAGCCAGGTACTCACATTATAGCCGCTGCCCAATTGCTCTTCTTTCCAAGGGCGGTGTGGTTCCAGGGAATGGGTGGTCAGCACCAGTGGGGCCTGGAATAGCTCTTTGACCAGGCAACCAGCAAAATGGGTGTACCACGTATGGCAGTGCACCACATCCGGGGCCTTTAGTTTGCTAGCCATGATCAGATTGAGTAATAGGGGCTGGAAAACTTTAGAGTGTCTGGGATCTGCTGCAGAAAACTCGAAGTTGGTCTGCATCCCGCGCACTCGCAAGTTATTCTCCTGCCGGTGCTGATCCCCAAAGCAGATCAGGTCAAGTTCATGGCTACCCTGGGTCAGCCTGGCCATCTCCCGGAGCAGATACTGCACATGCACTCCTGCTCCGCCATAGATATAAGGTGGGTATTCCTTGCTCAGCACGCTAATACGCATCTTTTCTCCCTTTAGCGGATATTGTCTGTAAAAAAGCGGGTCTGACAGCCAGCAGCTCTCACTGAAGTAAGATCTCAAATTTATTTGCCTTTGTTTGAGATTTAGCATATGAGATATGTTTGAAATTTGTGCTTGGAAATATCCAGTTCAGACCATAAGATCTTATTTCCTGGATCAGGCTGCAACAAACCTCAAGTCTGTAAGGCCTGGCTGTAGAGTTCTTCATAGCTTTGTACCCTGTGCTGCCAGTCGTTTTCTTGCTGCAGGCAGTTCTGCATGCGCTGCAAGTGGTCGTGTTGGTTGACAAAGCGCTGCAGGGCGCGCTTTATTGCCTTGGACAGGCTTTGTGCTTCAATTTTCTGGAATACAAAGCCATTGGGCGAAGGTCTGATTTGGGTCGGGGACTCAGACACGGTATCTGCCAGGCCTCCAGTTAGGCGCACAATGGGCTGGGTGCCCAGGACCTGGCACTCCATCTGGACCAGGCCGCAGGGTTCATACCTGGAGGGTAGGAGCATGAAATCACAGAGCAGGTAGTGCAGGGCGGTTTTATTTGGCTCTTGCAGCCCCTTTGGGTTGAGCAGGAGGCTGTTCTGCTCATTTTGGCCTGCTTTCTGCAATACATCCCAGGCTTTGCGCAACTTATGATCTTGTCCAGGGCTTCCCCAGGTGACCAGGATGAGCCTGGCCTGCTTGAGGATGGCTGGCAGGCATTCTGCAATCAAGTCGATGCCTTTTTGATTGTCTAGACGGCCGCGAAAGCCAAATATCGGTCTTTGATCAGGCTCCCAGCCCAAGGTCGGCAAATGTTCTGCCCTGCAGACTTGTTTGGCCTCCAGCATCTCAGCTGCACTCCGGGCCTGTCCTTGCAGGCCTGCTGCTTGAAGCCAGTAGTTACGGTTGATGCCGTTTAAAATGCCTTTCAGCCTGCCCTGAGCCCTGCACTTGCTGAATACTCCAGCCAGGCCGAAGCCGTATTCATCGCTTGAACATATTTCATGTGCATAGTTGGGGCTTACTGTGTTCAGCATGTGCGCTGATAAGAGCCCGGCTTTAAGGCAGTTGACCCGGCCGTAAAATTCAAGCAGTTCCGGGTTGAACATATCCCGGGGCAATCCGGCATATTCCATCAGGCCCGGCTTCCCTTGGCCTTGGTAGAGCAGGTTATGCACAGTAAGCACTGTGCCCCAGGAGGGCCTGAAAATGACCTGATTAAGCCGGGAATAATATTTGCAAAAAAATGGGAGCATGGCACAGTGTGCATCCTGGCAATGCACTATATCCGGGCTGAACAGTCCTGTCTGTAAAAATTGTAGTGCAGCTCTGCAGAATTTGATCCAGGGCTCAGGACCTGGCCAGGCATAGATGTCTCCAGGGGTGTGGCAGGTTTTAAAGTGTCTGTTCCCCCCCAGCAAATAGACCGGCAAAGGAGGTACACCTCCAGCCAGCTGCAAGTCTGTTCTATACACCTGGGTTACATCGGAAAAACCTGGCCCCATAGGGATTAGTAGCCTAGGCAAGACTATTTGCATTTGTTCAGGCTGCAAAAAGGCATAGTCTGGCAATAAAATTCGCAGATCGTGGCCTTTTTGTAAAAGTGAATGGGCCAAGCCGCGCATATACTGTGCAATGCCCCCTACGTTGGCCAAGGGCGAGAGTTCTGGGCCCATTAACAATATGCGCATATGCTTTAAGTCAGAATTCCGGGTCAAAGTAAGCCTAGAAAAGATCTTGGGTCTGTTGATATAAAAGTCTGCAGGTGTTTGCCCTGTTTTCAGGGCCTATAATTTTAGACTTTCAAATCTAAATGTCAATCCAAGGACAATCTGAGCCAAGGAGAGATTATTTTAGTTTAAATGGAGTTGTCTATGCATGATTTCCTGGCGGCGGTGATTCTGGGCATTGTGGAGGGAGTGACCGAATTCTTGCCTATCTCCTCCACCGGGCATTTGATCCTAGTGGGTAATTTCCTGGATTTTACCGGGGAACAGGTCAAGACTTTCGACGTGGTCATCCAGCTGGGGGCTATCCTGGCTGTGGTCTATTTGTATTGGCCCAGGTTCAGATCCCTGATGGGCAAAAAACAGAGCCAGGCTTTCTCTGGCGTCTATGGTCTTTGGCTGCTATTCTTGACCACCCTGCCGGCCGGATTAGTGGGTCTGATAGCCTATTCCAGCATTAAAGAGCATCTGTTTTATCCCCAACCAGTGGCCTGGGCCCTGGCAATTGGAGCTTTGGGAATTTTGTTGGTGGAATTCAGCAAGCAGAAGCCCTGCTACCATGGTCTGAATGATTTGAATCCTAAAATAGCCCTGGGAGTCGGAGTTTTTCAGTGTCTTTCTCTTTGGCCAGGCTTTTCTCGGGCAGCAGCAACCATCATGGGAGGCATGTTTTTGGGTGCGCAACGCAAGCTGGCTGCGGAGTATTCATTTATTTCTGCAGTGCCCATAATGTTCGCTGCCAGCGTTTATGACATCTATAAGAGTTGGGAGATCTTGAGCGGCCTGGACTGGTCCCTGCTCTTAGTTGGTTTTGTGGTCTCTTTTATCTCAGCCATGCTGGCGGTAAAGGGCTTTATTCATCTCCTGGGCAGATTTACGCTTAAGCCTTTTGCTTATTATCGTCTGGCTTTGGCGCCTTTGATCATCATTTTCTGGAGTGGTTAAGTGTTTTTTTTGCTGGCATTTTTTCTGGTCTATTACAGCATGCAGGCCTGGGCCTGGTATAGTTTCAGCAGGCAGTTGCAGTTGGGCCGGAAAAAAACAGTCTGCGGTTATCTGCTGGCCCTGATCCTGGCCCTAACTCCCATACTGGCCCACATCCTTCCTGATTCCTGGCCTGAAACCTTGGTTTTGTTTTTCTGGCAGCTGAGCTTTGTTTGGTTCGGGCTTGTGTTCTATCTGTTCCTGCTCCAGGCGGCCATATACTTACTGGCTTTTCCGGCCAGAATGTTCAATTCGCGTTTAGGAGCGTATTTTTCAGGAAAACCAGCTGCCTATGGGGTGCTGCTTTTGGCCCTGGCTGTTGTCTGTTTGGGGATGGTCCAGGGCAGGCAGCCGCCAGCAGTCACTTATTATGAGCTTAACAGCCCCAAGCTGGAAACTGCACTAGATATAGTTTTCTGGGCTGATTTGCACCTGGGTGTGCAAAAGTCCCTGCCCCGGCTAAAGAAGACAGTGCAGGTCATTCAGGATCTAAATCCGGACTTGATCCTGTTCGGCGGGGATTTGGTCAATGACCATCCGCAATGGCTGCAGGAACATGCTGATCTGTTGCAGGGGCTGCAGGCCCCTTTGGGCAATTTCGGGGTTCTGGGGAATCATGACTTTTATGTTGGGCAGGGACAGGCCCTGCAGATTTACCAGCAGTCTGGAATCAATGTCTTGAGCCAGGAGAAATTGCTGCTGCAGGAGGCCGGAGTGCAGCTTTTGGGCCTGGATGATCCAGCAGGCCGTATAAGGCCCAGGAAATGGCAGGAGAAAACTATCATGGAGTTGACCCGGGACCTGGAGGCCCAGGCATTTAGTGTTTTGCTCAGCCACAGGCCTTGGGGTTTCCAGGAATCTGCTGTGTCTGCAGGAGTGGACCTGCATTTGGCTGCGCATACCCACCAGGGACAATTGTTTCCTTTTCAGGTCTTTGTGCGCCTGCAGTTTGAGCAGTTTTACGGTTTGCATCAATCCGGAAAATCCAGTCTGATTGTAACCAGGGGAGCCGGCACCTGGGGGCCTCCCATGCGGGTCTTTTCTCCGGCAGAGATTGTCTTGATCCGCCTATTGCCTGATAAGTAACATGCTCAGCAACAAATATGATTTTTATAAATTTTAGCCTGAACATTTTTTCTAAACCCATTTATTACCAGCTGGATTTGCTGGGTTCAGGATGCATAAGACTTGTCAAAGCCCGGAGCTGGAGGTTAATTTGGTGCACTTGCTTATAGCAACTGGTCCTGCAGGAGAAGGTCCCGGCCGGTCAAGCTCTTTTTCTCGGCTGCCTAGGGCCCTTTACAGTCAAATTTTTTTGAGTAAGGAAAAAATAAGTGCTGGGTGGATGCTGGACGCTGGATCATCAAATCAGGCTTGAACACTTAAAAATCTATGCACGGAGAACCTGCGTGAAAATTTGCAAGCTCTTTTTGCCTTGCCTGCTTATTTTGGGCCTGTTTTTGCCCTTGTGCCTCAAGGCTGAGGAAAATGCCCGGGAGCTGCAATACCAGGCCAGGCTGGAGGGAGATATGGATTCTGAGTTGCGCAGGGCATTGATTGCTCAGGCAGACACTTTTCAATTGCAGGACCTGCCACCTGCTACTCCCTCCCAGCTGGAATACAGGGCCAGGCAGGATGTGCGTCAAATGGCTAAGACTTTGCAATCTTACGGCTATTTCAGGCCCAGGATAGACTTTGAACTTCAGGATAATGAGCCTGACTTGCAAGTTGTGTTTTCTGTCCAGCTGGGGGAGCAGTATGTTCTGGGCCAGGTGAACTTACAGGATATCTCCCCCCTGCCTGATCCGGATCTGGATTTGCCCAGTCCGGAGGATTTGGGGCTGGAATCTGGATCAGGCTTCAAGGCCCAGCAGGTACGCCAGGCAGAACAAAGGATCAGGCAAAATTTGCGCAACAAGGGCCGGCCTTTTGTGCAGGTAGAGCTGGAGGAAGTCCTGGTGGACCATCAGGAACAGGAAGTGCAGGTCCAATACAATGTGCAACCAGGGCCAGAGGCCAGTTTTGGCCAGGTGCAGCTCAAGGGTCTGCAAAAAGTGCACAAAAGCTATGTACTGGAGCGTATTCCCTGGAAATATGGAGATACCTTTCAGGCCAGCCAGCTGGAAGCACTACGCCGCAATCTGGTAGCCAGTGGTCTGTTTTCCAAGGTTCAGGTAAAACACGCCCAGGAACTTGATCCGGACGGCTATTTACAGGTCACCCTGGAACTAGCGGAGCGCAGTCCACGGACAGTCAAGGCTGGACTGGCCTATGAAACAGACATTGGCCCTCAACTTAAAATAGGCTGGGAGCATCGCAATGTGCGGGGCAAAGGCCGCTTGTTCAGGAGCAGTCTCTCTCTATCCCCAGTGGAAAGCACCCTGAATGCAGAATTTGCCATGCCCAGGTTCAGGCAACAGGGCCAGACCCTGAAGTTAAGTTCCAGTCTCTCCAAAGAAGATACAGATGCCTACGACAGCCGCAGCCTGGACAACGCGATCAGGTTAGAAAGGCAGCTGGGCAGATACCTTTCTGCAGGCGCCGGACTGGCTTTCAGAATGTTTGAGGTCAGCCAGGATGAAAAAGACGAATTCGGCCTGTTGTCTATACCAACTAGCCTGCAATGGGATTCCAGGGACCAGGTCCTGGATCCTGGGCAAGGCCTCAGGGCAGGTTTGAGGCTGATACCATATACAGATGTTTTTAGTGAAGATGTTCAGTTCTTCAAAACACATCTGAGCCTGGGCCACTATTGGCAGCTCATAAAGGATAAGCGGTTTGTCCTGGCCACTAGGGCAGCTGCCGGTTTTATGGGCGGGGTGCCCAGAAAGGACATACCAGCAGATGAGAGATTTTACGCTGGGGGCGGGGGCTCTGTACGCGGTTATGGCTATCAGAAACTGGGCCCCCTGCAGGATGGAGATCCTGTGGGCGGTAAATCCCTGCTGGAAATGGGCGCGGAACTCAGATTGCGCATTGGGGGGAATTCAGGATTGGTAGGGTTCTTGGACGGCGGCCAGGTCTATGAAGATTCTTATCCTGGCTCAGCAGACGAGATTCAATGGGGTGCAGGCTTGGGTTATCGTTACTACACTGGATTCGGCCCTTTACGGTTGGATGTGGCACTCCCCCTGGATAAGAGACCAGATGTGGATAGTGACTACCAGATATACATCAGCATTGGACAAGCATTTTAATTATGCAAAGAGTTGTTTTTCATTTCCTGGCAGGTCTAGCAGGCATTCTTTTACTGCTGGCGATGGTCCTGTTGGTTTTGCTGCGCACTGACTGGGGACATGCCCAGCTGGAAAAAGTGCTCAATCTAGCCTTGGCCCAAGGGCAGCAAAAGATCGAGATACAGGGTATTAAGGGCAATTTGCCTTTTGATCTGGCTCTGGACAGATTGCAGGTCTCTGACGATCAGGGACAGTGGCTGGAAATCCAGGATCTGCGCCTGGGCTGGTCCTTATGGGACATACTGCAGCATAGGATTATAATCAATCAGCTTTTGGTCTCTGAACTGCATATTATACGTCAACCCCACACCGCCCCAGGCAGGGGAAATGTAGCAGAAAAGACCGGTGATACTTTGACCTGGCCTCCAGCTCCGGATATTGCCTTGGATCTGCAGGAATTAGAGGTTTCCAGGGTATATCTGGGTCAGGAGATATTGGGCAGCAGTGCGCATTTTGAGCTGCAAGGCGCCTTAGCCCTGGAACGTACTGGAGATCTGCAGATCGAGCTTGACTTGCATGGCTTGGATAGACCCGGGCTCATGCTGCAGGCAGCAGCTAGGTATCAGGAGCAAGCTGGAGACCAGTTTGACCTGCAGATCGTATTTCAGGACGATGGCCTGCTGCAGGATATTTTAGAAGACCAGCAGTTACCCAAGGATGCATTTTTTAAACTCGGCGGCCAGGGCACTGGCTCTGCTTGGCAGGGGCAGATGGAGCTGCAGGCGCCTGGTCTGGCTGAGCTGTCTGCTGACCTGGATCTGGATTTGAGGTCAGAGCCAGAGCTACAAACCCAGGGAAATTTGCATTTGGCTGTGCATCCTGCTTTAGAGCAGTTGGAAGCTTATGTTCAGGATAAAATAGACTTTGATGTCCAGGCCAGGTTCAATACCCAGGAAAACGTTTTGCACCTGCAGGAGATGCAAGTGGCTTCCCCAAAACTGCGTAGTCAGATGCAGGCCAGAATCGATCTGCAAAACCAGGTTCAACAGGGGAATTTGCAGCTGGATATCCTGGACCCAGGGCCCTTGTTGGCGGGCTTAGGCATCCAGGCTCAGGGGCTGCAGCTAACAGCTATTACCAGCGGAGCCCTAAATGCCCCTGAGGCGGATCTGGAATTGACTGCGCAGCATTTGCGCCAGGCAGAACTTGTTCTGGACAGCCTGCAGCTGGACTCCAGCCTGATTTTGAGCTTAGAGGATGGACTGCAGCTTGGCGCCAGCGGAGCCGGCAGGCTGCAAGGACTGCAGCAACCAGGCTGGCCGCAAATAGCCCGGGATCTGGATTTGGAATATCAGCTGCAGCTCAGGGAGGGCAATATGCTAGTGCTGCCCCATCTAAAGCTAGAGGCCCATGGCGATTATCTGAAGCTGCAGGATCTGAGTCTTGATTTGGCTAATCTGGATTTGCACTCTGATTTGAGGCTGGAAGTGGCTGAGCTCGCTGCCTGGCTGGAACAGGAGCAGCAGGGAATGCCCTCTGGGAGACTAGAGCTAAGCGCAAAGCTCCAGGGCAATCTCCAGGATCTTGATCTGCAGGGTGACTTTAGAGGGGCTTTGCAGGATCTGACTGGCATCCCTGCGCAGGCCTTGGCCTTGACAGGCACTGGGCTGGATTTTTCAGGCTCCCTGGCTTTGCAGCAGGCCAACCAGATTGAGCTGCAGCATCTAGAGATTAAGGCCCAAGAATTTAGCCTGCAGGCCACAGGCAGGGCACAATTGAAATCAGGTCTAATGCAGGCCTCAGCAGAGCTGGATTTACCTAGGCTGCAGGCTATGCATGAGCATTTACCAGTTCAACTCCAGGGCGGGGCCAGAATGGTGCTGGAGGCGCAGGGCAAGCTGCCAGGTTTGGATCTGGATTTGCGACTGGATACCAGGGAACTTATCCTGCATCAGGACCAGCCGCTGCAAGTGGGTCTGCAGGTGCAGGCCAGGGATGCCCTGCAAAGCCCAGCTGGAGACTTTGCCCTGGAGCTGACTGTCCTGGATCAAGATTTGCTGTTACAAAGCAGATTTGCCCTGCAAGAACAGCAGATTCAGCTGACCGGCC
>CAZLUR010000059.1:0-15144 GCA_964562725.1 uncultured Desulfohalobiaceae bacterium
AATATGGAACCGGCATTTAGCGTCAAAGATTTATCAAGTATTTCCTGGGGAAGTGTCGATCTTTGGATATCAAAACATGATCATAAGATCAGTAAGCAGCATTTTGATCTTGAATCTGAATGCCGGATTTATTACCTTGTTTTTCCAGCCAGCCAATGTATGCTGAATTCAAAATCAAAATTTTCAGCGCATGTCCTGGCTACCGCACTGTACATCTGTCATGTTCCATTGATCCTGTTTGTCTGCAGTAAATAAAATTGGAGTTTTCAGTGTCTAAAGAGTCGAACCAGCCTCATACAGTTCATGATCCTGATCAGCTCCAGTGGAGACCAGCTCAAATCCTATGGGTTACCGGCTTCTGTATATTCCTGCTGGTCGGTCTTTTGGCTGTAGGCAGATATAATTTTCTGTTATTCCACTCAATAGCAGAATTGTTTTCCATTGCCGTGGCCTGGAGCGTGTTTTTACTGGTCTGGAATGTCCGACCATATATGAAAAACGATGCCCTGTTCTTTTTGGGCGTCTCATATCTTTTCATTGGCTTTCTTGATCTCCTGCATACCTTGACCTACCCGGGGCTGGGAGTTTTTGAGCTTGCTGAGAAACCCTATCTTGCTACCCAGCTCTGGGTTCAGGCCCGAGGTATTGAGGCTGTGGCTTTGCTCCTCTTTCCCCTGCTTTTGGGCAAACGGATCAGATCAGGTATGCTTTTGATGAGCTATATTGCTATTGTTGCTCTCTTCCTGGCTTCAATATTTTACTGGGATATCTTTCCTGTATGTTTTATTGAAGGATCCGGGCTTACTCTATTTAAAATCATCTCTGAATATATAATATGCCTTATGGTTCTGGTTGCCATATTTTTGTTGTACACAAAACGAGGCCAGTTGGATAGAAAAATATATTATTACATGATCACAGCAATGGGCTTGACAGTTGCTGCTGAGCTTTCCTTTACCCTATATGCACAGATTTATGACTTAACAAACATCATAGGGCATTATTTTAAAGTGCTGTCCTTTTTATTTATTTATATCAGTTTGATCCGTTCAGGCCTCACCAGACCTTATTCTGTATTGTTTAAGGAATTAGACCAGGAAAAAAACGCCCTGCAGGTAGCCAAACAGCAAGCCGAGGAGGCCAACAAGACAAAATCAGAATTCCTGGCCAAAATGAGCCATGAGATAAGGACCCCGATGAATTCCATCCTGGGCATGCTCCGTCTTGTTCTCTCAGCTGATATTCCGGCCAAGCATCGAGAGCGGATTCAAGTGGCCAAAGATTCGGCAGAGTCGCTCCTGTGGCTTTTAAACGATCTGCTTGATCTGTCCAAAATTGAGGCTAGAGGGTTCACTTTGTCTGAAACTGAATTTCGCCTGCGATATCTTTTGAACAAGGTCATAAAAGAAGTTGAACCTATGGCAGAGGAAAAGGGGCTTCAACTTCATCTTGCCGTGGACAATAATCTGCCTGTGCTTATGATCGGAGATCGGCACAGATTGAGACGGATCTTGTTCAATCTCTTGAGCAACGCTATCAAATTCACCACCCAGGGCTGGGTTTCCCTGGAGGCAGAGCAGCTTGACCTTGCTCCCTGCTCAGACCAGGATAGTTTGCTGATAACTACCATTCTTTTCAAGATAAAGGACACTGGAAGTGGACTTGCTTTCGACCAATTAGGGTCTATCTTCAAAGCCTATGCACAAGGGGGGCGGGAATCTTTGTCAGCCGAGGAAGGCATAGGGCTCGGTCTGGCCATATGTAAGGAATTCACTGAGCAGATGGGGGGCCGGATTTGGGCTGAAAGCCAGCCTGGAGAAGGGAGCACTTTCTATGTCCAGCTTCCCTTGAAGACAGATGGAGAAGTAGCCGAAGAAAGCGAGGCCTGCTCGCAGCCGGACATTTTGGCCGATCTTCCCTCCCAACGCATTCTACTGGTTGAAGATGACAAAATGAATCAAATATTCACCACAGATCTGCTTACTTCGTATGGTCACAGAGTGGTAATAGCCGCAAATGGAAAACAAGCCCTGGACTACCTGGCCAAAAGCAGTTTCGATCTGGTGCTTATGGATATCAGGATGCCGGGCATGGACGGCATCGAAACCGCCATGCGCATAAGGACAGCCGACCCTGTAGTCATAAATGCTGACATACCGATCATCGGGCTCTCCGCGCATATAATCACAGAAAAGGAAATGGAGCAATTTCAAAATGCCGGCTTCAACAAGTATGTAGTCAAGCCAGTGGATTCTGAAAAACTCTTTTCGGCAATAAAAGGAGTGCTTGGCCTTTAAAGGGGATGTCCGGGGCACTGCCAGGAAATGGGCCCTGTACAGCCTCAATCATTAGCTGAATGCCTTTGCCCCTATAATCCAGACCTTATTTTTATATATCTCTTTGAAGTTATTTGACATTAACAGGCTTGATTTTCTTCACGGTCTTGGAGCTTCATTAACTGAAACATTGATAGCATCCCTCCAGTCTCGCTCCCTGACCTCCTGAAGCTTCCTTTCAAATCCATATTGATTTTTATAGCTTATAGATGTGATGGAAAGGAGCAAATACCCGTTTTATAACCTTGCCACTTCGCCACAGCAAGATAGTATGGAATAAAAAAATAAAGGAGCGGCGCATGCACATTGTCTGCTGTTTGAAACAGGTTCCGGATACGGCTGAAGTCAAAATAGATCCGGAAACCAATACCCTGGTCAGGGAGGGAGTGGAATCTATCCTCAATCCTTACGATCTGGTGGCAGTGGAAATGGCGGTCCGGCTCAAAGAGGAGCATGACTGCCGGGTGAGCGCCGTGTGTATGGGGCCTCCCCAGGCAGAGAGCGTCCTGCGCCAAGCCCTGTCCCTGGGAATCGATTCCGGAATTCTCCTTTCCGATCGGGCCTTTGCCGGAGCAGATACCCTGGCTACAAGCTACACCCTGGCCCAAGCCGTGGAAACCTTGAGCCAGGAATCAGAAGTCAGTCTGGTTATTTGCGGAAAGCAGGCCATTGATGGGGACACAGCTCAAACCGGCCCAGGCATTGCCACCAGGTTGGGATTCACTCAGTTTACTTACGTGACAGGAGTTGATTCAGTTGATCCTGGCCAGAAACAGATCAGGATCAGGCGGAAAGTGGAAGGCGGGCAAGAAGTATTGCAGGGTTCGATGCCGGCTTTGCTGACTGTGGAGCTGGAACTTGCCGAGCCGCGGCGGGCTTCGCTGCCCAATCTGATGGCCTCAATGCGCCACCCGATTCAGGTTTGGGACAAGGAGGCCATTGACGGGGAAGTGGAGAAGTTGGGCATCAAGGGCTCTCCGACCTGGGTCAGACGCATCGGGGCACCGCCGCCCAAAGAAAGCGGTCCGCGTTTTGAGACCGCAGACGGAGTTAGTGAAGCCGTGAGCCACAGTCTGCAGGCTCTCCTAGCTGACGGGTTTATGGCCAAAGAATTCGGATCAGAGAGCGAGTAAGGCTATGGCCAAGAATTCCAAAGGAATAGAAATAGCAGAAATTTTATCTGACAAGTGCATAGCCTGTCAGATCTGCATCGGTGAATGCCCGGTGGGGGCTATTGAGCTGAGCCCCGATGGGGTGGCAGTCATAGATCCCGAGGTCTGTGTGGGCTGCGGCAAGTGCGCTGATGTTTGTCCGGTGGAAGCTGTTGCCTTTGACCAGAGCAAACGCAAAAAAGTTAAGAAAAAAGAAAAACCCAAGAAGCCCCAAGCTGCCGGAAACATTGTGGCTGTGTTTATCGAGACCCGCAATCAGAAAGGAGCGGGCGTGTCCTGGGAACTGGTGGGCAAGGCCAGAGGTCTGGCGGACAAGCTCCAGGCCAAAGTGGCCGGGCTGGTTCTGGGCTCACAGGTCAGGGAGGTATGTAACCAGGCCGGGGCCTATGGTTGTGACCAGGTCCATGTCTTGGAGCACGAAGCACTGAACAGATATGTCTCTGGTATTTATGGCCATGCCCTAAGCGGAGTAGTGCGGAAAATACAACCCGAAATCATGCTTATCGGGGCCACAGGCTTGGGCCGGGACCTGGCCGGGGTTGTGGCCACCCATTTGCGTACCGGCTTGACCGCGGACTGCACCGGCCTGGACATTGAAGAAGAAACCGGCCTGTTGCTGATGACCAGGCCCACTTTCGGGGGCAATATCATGGCCACCATCTTTTGCGAAAACCATCGGCCCCAAATGTCTACGGTGCGGCCGAAAGTGTTTCCCCTGCCAGGGTTTGATGAAAATCGGGACTGGGAACTGGTGGAGCACGATTTTGAGCCCCCTGCAGGCAACTATCCGGAGCTAATCGAGTTCATTGAGGAAAAGTCCCTGATGGGCGTGGATATCACTGAATACCCGGTCTTGATTGTGGCCGGGAAGGGAGCCTGTTCACCACAGGCTTTTGCCATATTGGAAGAGCTGGCCCAGCTTTTAAACGGAGTAGTGGCCTGTTCCAGACCGGTGGTCGAGTCCGGTCTGATGCCATATGAACGGCAGGTGGGCCAGACCGGAAAAACTGTAGCTCCCAAACTGTACATCGGGGTGGGTGTATCCGGGGCTATTCAGCACAGGGTGGCCATTCAAGGGGCCCAGCGCATTATGGCCATAAACAACGATGCGGAAGCCCCTATCTTTCAGGTGGCCGATGTGGGCATTGTTGGAGACGCCTCTGTGATCATACCAGAGCTTATATCCCAGATTCAATCGAGGAAGGCGAGTCATGCCTGAACGTTGTGAAGTTGCCATTGTCGGTGCAGGTCCGGCTGGAATCTCGGCAGCCTGCATCCTGGCCGAGCACGGGGTGCAAACCGTTGTTCTGGAGCGCGGGGAGTTTCCCGGGTCCAAAAATATTTCCGGGGGGGTGCTCTATGGGAACGACCTGGCCAGAATTCTGCCCGACTTTGCTGAACGAAATTGTCCTATTGAGCGCAATATCCTGGAATCCAGAATCTGGTATACCTCCAAGGAAGGAGGTTACAGCCTGGCTTATCGCGATCAGACATTTGCCATGAATAGACGGTACAACGCATTTACTGTCGGTCGAGCCAAATTCGACCGCTGGTTTGCGGATCAAGCCCGGGAAAAAGGGGCGCTTATAGTCTGCGGTACAGTGGTCACTGATCTGTTGAAGGATGCCGGGGGCCGGGTCCGAGGTGTGCGTACCGACCGTGATCAGGGCGATCTGGAGGCGGATGTGGTCCTTCTGGCCGACGGCATCAACTCCCCCTTGGCCGCTGGGACCGGTTTTAGACCCGAACCTTCGCCTGATCACGTGGCCCTGGCTGTGAAAGAAGTAATTGAGCTAAGTGAAGAAACCGTCAGTGAACGCTTCAACGTACAGCCGGAAGATGGAGTGACCATAGAAATCCTGGGCAGTATCACCCAGGGTATGAACGGGGTGGGGGCCTTGTACACCAACAAGAAGAGCCTGTCCCTGGTTGTTGGAGGAAATCTGCAGGATTTCGCCGAACTCAAACTCAAGCCCTATGAGCTCATTGAATCCTTCAAGGCCCATCCCATGGTCGCTCCCCTGATTAAGGGCGGGGAGCCCAGGGAATACATGGCCCATTGGCTGCCGGAAGCTGGGTATGATCATATACCCCGTCTCTATGGAGATGGATACTTAATAGCCGGAGATTCGGGCATGCTCTTTAATGCCCTGCACCGGGAAGGGTCGAATATGGCCATGGTTTCCGGAAAGCTGGCTGCGGAAACCATTTTGCAGGCCAGGTCCAAGGGTGATTACAGCGCCCGGTCTTTGAGCAGCTTTACTCACAATCTAAGCCAGACTTTTGTGCTTCAGGACTTGAAGAAGTATTCACGGTTTCCTGGATTTTTAGACAAGCACAAGGAAATCTTCACCATACTGCCCAGTCTGGCTAGCATGGCTGCCAGGGAGATGCTCACTGTAGATGGAGAGCCCAAAAAAAGCAAACAGACCCGGATCTGGAAAACCATAAAACAAAAAATGTCCTTTTTCCGCCTGTTGCGATTGGTGTTTGTTGCCTGGAGGAGCGTGAAATGATGGCCCTGGAAGACAAATTGTTTCTGGATCGATTCCAGGTTGATGCCCAGTCCCACTTGAAAATTCTCAATCCAGATGTTTGCGTCCGGGACTGTCAGGATCAGCCTTGCCTGTTCTTCTGTCCTGCAGGGGTATATACCTTGCAGGAGGATGGAACCATCAATGTGGCTTATGAGGGTTGTCTGGAGTGCGGTTCATGCCGGATAGGATGTCCGCATTTCAATATTCAGTGGAATTTTCCTCGGGGCGGCTATGGCATCAGGCACAAGTTCGGGTAGTACTCGCAAGATAACTTTCCAGGTCCTGGTATGAAACAAGACCTTTAGATCAGGGCGCTTGTTCATACCAGAGATCAGCTGACTAACCTATCAAGAGGCAGCGTGACACTGCCCCAGGTAATTGGTATCAGAAGTTAACCCAGACCACAGACCAGAAGGCTCGCGAATTCTTGAAGCAGGTAGGTTCTGAGCCTCGGACAAATCTACTGATGCCCTTGATCTGCTAATCCATCAGGGCCTGAACAGCGGCCTCGGTCTTCTCTTGCGGCCGGCGTTCGGGAACCACAGCATGCGGAATGCGGCCTTCATTCCAGTCCTGGGACACGTAAAGGCCGCAGAAACAGCTCCCGTATTCCTGAATATCCGGTTTGGCATACACGCAGGGGCACAGGATGTCCTTGTCCAGATCATAGACCCCTGAGGCCAGGCGGCATGGGCAGGAGGCATATCCGTAGCGATCCATGTTTATGAGTAGGCTCTCTAAAAGATCCCTGACCATGTGTTGGTCTTTGTTGAAATGAAAACCCTTTTTGGACATAAGCTTTTGAAGTTTGTCATAATAAGCGTCAATACGTTCAGCACTGATGGTATGCATACGTCTTTGCCCTCCATTATAAAATTATCTTGACCAAATGAGAAATATTTTTGATATAGGCCCAATTGGTCCTGGAGAATCTGCTATTGAACATAGGCCCGCTAAGTAACCTTGTGTCTCAGTTTTGGTGGCAATGCCACACATAACAGGACTGCATTTACATCTGTTTCCTTTTGATCAGGCGTCCTGGGACTCCCTGCTTTCTTCATAAAGCCGTTGTTGAAAGATGTAATAGGCGATAAGGGCTAAATCAGCGATCTCAGACTGGATGACCCGGTTTTTTTCAGAGCCGGGGATATGTTCCATATCCTTCTCCAATGCTCTTGCCCGCCTTTTGAGCTGATCCACGGATATATCCTCGGCTCTTGATTTTAGACGCTGCGGTATACGGATGCTTTCCCCCAGAGAGGTCTTATCACAGAGCTCATCTTATATTTCAAGCAAAGTCTCCATACATCTCTCCTCCTTAAACAAACTTGCTTTCCGGATTTCATATTCTCAACCCTTAGCACTTAGCATCAATGCCAGGCATTACAGGATGCTTGCAGTTTCACAGTCAAGCCTAAGATTGATAATACAAAAGTATTAGCAAATTGCATGCCCAATAAAACAAGATGTCCATAAAGCTCTTCAAATCTTGGGCCTGGGTTTGGCCCTGTTGACGAGAATCAGCACACATAAGGAACGATGATTGCAAGGAGAGGATTGCGGATATCTATATTTCATTGCTCTGACCTGAAAGGAGTCCATTATGCATGAGGCATCATGGTATTTCCAGCGCAAGAACAACCTGGTGCAGTGTAACCTTTGTGCACACAACTGCTCTATAGCCCCGGGGGAGCGAGGAAGGTGCAGCGTGCGCGAAAACAGAAACGGTACTCTTTGGAGCCTGATTTATGGTCGGCCTGTGATCATGCGTCTGGATCTAACAGAAAATATGCCCTTGTATCATGTGTATCCAGGAAGTTTGAGCTATACATACGGAACAGCTGGTTGCAATCTGCATTGCACTTTTTGTCAAAATACAAATATTGTGCATCCTGATAAAATCTACAGAGCCATGCAGGGTAAAGAGGCTACCCCAGAACAGATTGTCTCTGAGGCAATACAAACAGAATGCTCTATCATTTCAGCAATGTATACTGAGCCCACAATCTTTATGGAGTATGCCCTGGACATAGCCGGTCTGGGCAGGCAGTCCGGTTTGACCCAGGCTATTGTGACCAATGGGTTTATTACGCCTCAGGTAATACAATCCGTGCTCCCGGTCCTGGAGGCAGTCAATGTGCACCTCAACTCCTTTCGGAATGACTTTTACGTCCAACATTGCGCAGCTGGCTTGAAACCCGTGCTGCAGACGCTCCAGACCCTAAAGAAAGCCGGCATCTGGCTGGAAGTAAGTACGTTGATTATTCCGGAGTTGAACGACGAGCCTGGAGAGCTTAAAGAGCTGGCCGGTTTCATTGTCTCTTTGGGAGCTGAGACCCCTTGGCATATCAAGTCTTTTCGTACAGGTTACCACCTGGCTAAGAGCCGAAAGACACCAATAAAAACACTGTGCAAGGCAAGAGATATCGGGCTTGAGACTGGCTTGCGCTATGTCTACCTGAGTAATACCTCCCTGGCAGAATACAGACATACTTATTGCCATCAGTGCGGAAGCAAGCTTATCGATCGTTCCGATCTGGTGGCAGAACCAATAAATATGAGCAATGGAGCCTGTGCACCTTGTGGACAGCCCCTGCCAGGCATCGGGCTGGATTTCAGACAGCCTCGACTTTGAAGCAAGGTAGACAGAAAGCTGATACCCAAGGGATATTAAGCCCCAGGATAGGTATATCAAAAATCAGGCAGACCGCGAGATTCTGCAAACCTGGTTTCCTGTTCCCTGGCCTGCAGGTTTCACTATAGGATTGCTATCCAGATCCATTTTTTTTGTTGCTACGCATCACATGCTACACAAAGAATATGCCGAGATTGACAAGCTACCAGCCCCAACTTCCCAGGAGGTGAGCTTGACATGTGGCATGTCTCATCGCAGGAGCCACAATAGTGTGGCCGCATTGAACAGCTTGGCACTAATCCTGATCACGGCTGGAAATAAACAGGACTTAAAGTCCTGTCGATTTCCAGCCTGAAAGCCATACGCGTAAAACACCTTAGGTCTGTCTCTGCTGGATGCTTAAGATATAGAAGATTGTTTAAACTTGAATGTTTTTCAGGCCAAAGTTTTCTTCTTGTCTTTATCTTCCTGGATGATCAGGGCCTAATGAATACAATCACCACCAATCTCCGGGCTCTTCTCTCATTCTCGCGTCAAGCTCTTCGCTGATGGAGATATTGAACATCTTGTCGCCTTCTTCAACATTGACGTTTTCCTTGGGGTTGTAACCCAGATCTAAGGCAACATTCTCCCAATGTTTTGTAAATTTTTCCACAGAGTCCAACATTTCCTGTTTGTTGCTTTCTGTCTTAAAAATGCGATTAACGCTGATCCAGCTCATAACTTTCAACCTCCTTTGGGCATGGACTTATGATACGAGTCAAAAACGCCTTTGGCATCAAACCGGAAAAGATACCTGCAGGCACGGAATTTGCTAACTAAATTAGCATCGATATATTATTGAATAGTTGTCAATATGCAAAAACTAGACCAGGAGGCATGTTACCATGGAACACACTATCCTTTGGCCTACTGAACTCTCCAAAAGTTCGCGCAAGGCTGTGCCACAAATAATTTCCCTAGCCGAGAAATACGGCTCTTCTGTGATGGTCCTTTATGTTGCCCCGGACCTGTGCTCTCTATTTCCTGCCTACGGCAATTACCCCAGTGGGGACTTTATTGAAAAATTCCAGGATTGGGAGCTGGAAAAGGCCAAAAGTGATTTGCAGAATATCTGTTCCCAAGAATTGCAGGCCTGTAACAACTTCAGCCTGCGTCTGGTTCGTGGGGATGCAGCCCAGGAAATACTTAAGGCTGCCCGGCAGGAAGGTGTGGATATGATAGTTATGAGCAGTCGCGGCCAATCATTTGATGCTGTAGGTAAAGTGGGTAGTGGTTTTGGCAGCGTGGCCAAAAAGGTGGCTGAAGAATCGCCTGTGCCTTTGATGTTGGTCAATCCAGATCAGCCAGCAGTTTCTCTATCCTAACAAATTGTGACTATTTACCATAACTTTGCGCCATCTCCTTTCTTCGTCATCTCCCGGCTTGACTGAGGAATCCAGGAAAAACTCCTGGATTCCCGCCTGCGCGGGAATGACCAAGAGGAAGTCCGACGCAACATTCACCTTGCCAGTCATTGCTCAGCTTAACCGGAAAATCCATGTCTTTTTGACGTTAAGACAACTTAAAAGCCTCTACAATTTTTATTAGCTCATTTTTGCTCAGTCATTTCTGCTTCCGCTTGAGCCACTCTGCGCATGACCTGTAATACGCTGTCCGGATTTAAGGAAATTGAATCAATGCCCTCCTGGACCAGAAAAGCGGCAAATTCCGGGTAATCGCTGGGTGCTTGCCCGCAAATGCCCACTTTGCAGTGGGGGGCTTTGGATTTTATAGTGCTCAACAGCATTTGAATACTGCGTTTGACCGCCTCATCCTGTTCATCAAATAAATCTCCGAGATACCCTGAATCGCGGTCTACACCCAGAATGAGCTGAGCCAGGTCATTGGAGCCAATGGAGAAACCGTCGAAACGCTGGGCAAATTCTTCTGCCAAAATAATATTGGAAGGTATCTCGCACATCATGTAGACTTCCAGGCCCTGTTCTCCTCGAGCCAGGCCCTGGGCAGCCATAACCTCCAGCACTTTATCCGCTTCTGCCAGTGTGCGACAAAAAGGGATCATCACCAATACATTGTTTAATCCTATTTTTTCTCTGACTCTTTTTATTGCCTGACATTCCAGGGCAAAACCCTCTTTATACTGTTCACTATAGTACCTGGAAGCCCCCCGGAAGCCGATCATGGGATTGTTTTCATGGGGCTCGAAGGCTTGTCCACCAATCAGATTGGCATATTCGTTGGTCTTAAAATCACTCATACGCACTATAACTGGATAGGGATACTGGGAGGCAGCAATCTTGGCTATGCCCATGGCCAGAGTGCTCACAAAGTATTCTGCTTTGTCTGCATAGCGGAAAGTCAGAGTCTCAATCCGGGCTTTGGTCTGTCTATCCTGGTTTTTTTTAAATTTTAGCAGAGCCATGGGATGAATTTTGATTTCATTATTAATAATGAATTCCATTCTGGCCAAGCCAATGCCGTGACAGGGCAATCTCCACCAGCGGTAGGCTGCAGTTGGGCTGGCAATGTTCATCATAATCCGGGTAGTTGTCTTGGGAATTTCATCCAGGCTGATCTCATGCACCTCATAGTCCAGCAGTCCACGATAAATAACACCTTCTTCGCCCTCAGCGCAGGAAATTGTTATCTCTTCATTGTCCTGAAGAAGTTGCGTACCATTGCCTGTGCCCACAATGGCCGGGATGCCCAGTTCCCTGCTGACAATAGCTGCGTGGCAGGTACGGCCCCCGTGGTCAGTGACAATGCCCACGGCCTTTTTCATGATTGGCACCCAGTCCGGATCAGTCATCTCTGTAACCAGGATTGAGCCAGATTGAAATTTTTCAATATCAGCAGCTGATTTAATCCTGCAGACCTGGCCGGAAGCAATGGCATCGCCGATACTCAAACCGCGTACTATGGGTTCCCCTTTTTGCTTTAATGTATAGTGTTGCAGGGCAGTTGATTCACGCCTGGATTGCACTGTTTCCGGCCTGGCCTGGACAATGAATATCTTATCTGTGTTCCCGTCCTTGGCCCATTCCATATCCATAGGTTGCTGGTAATGTTTTTCTATTATTTGTGCCCAACGGGCCAGTTGCAGGATTTCTTCATCACTGAGCACAAAAGATAGTCTTTCTTCAGCAGAGGTTAATACATTTTTCGTAGATCTGGTTCCACCCAGCACATAGACCAGTTTTTTTTCCTTGGCTCCAACATTTTTTTCTACAATTGGTGTATAGCGGCTGTCTTCAAGCAATGGTTTAAAAACTCGATATTCATCAGGAGTGACTGTGCCCTGAACTATATTTTCACCCAACCCCCAGGCAGCATTGATAATAACTGTATGGGGAAATCCGGATTCCGTATCTATGGAAAACATGACCCCAGATCCAGCCAGATCTGAGCGGACCATTTTCTGTACCCCTGCTGAAAGTGCCACCTTGAGGTGATCAAACCCTTTTTCCTGGCGGTAACTTATGGCCCGGTCTGTAAAAAGAGATGCGAAACATTTTCTGATAGCTTCCAATAATTGATTTGCCCCTGTAACATTTAAAAAAGTCTCCTGCTGTCCAGCAAAGGATGCGTCAGGCAAATCTTCGGCAGTAGCGCTGCTGCGTACAGCTACGTCCACTGCTTCGGTTTGGTAGCGCCGGCATAATTGTGAATAAGCCTTTGTAATATCAGCAGCGATGTCTTCGGGCCAGGTAAACTGCAAAATGCGGTTGCGGATACGTTGTCCCACCTCGGGCAGAGTCTTTTGGCCTTGATGCAATTCTTCCAAGAGTTCAGCAAAGGTCTGCTCCAGTCCGTTGCTGGTAATCACCCCCCAATAGGCGGCAGCAGTGGTGGCAAAACCATCAGGGACCAGAATCCCCTCTGCTTTGAGTTCCTGGAGCATGGCCCCCAGAGATGCATTTTTTCCTCCTACTTGACTCAGGTGTTCCATGCCTGTTTCTTCCAGCCAGCGAACATAGGCGTTTGAATCCATACAGATCTCCTCATCAGCATTTTGTTTTTTTTCAGTCGCGTCATGCCTGGCTTAGTGTTTTGTAATAATCCTTGTGTACAAAGCATTGCTTAAAGATGTCTGTAATCAGTACCAAAACATGTTCCGGCTATAAGGGGTATAACCTTCCTGTATTTCATTATGCCAGATACTGTCCAGACCTGAATAATAGTTAAAAGCAGTGGGATTGATGCAATTGTTGGTACGACATAAGTTTTGTTCTTGGTCAAACTCTTCTGCATATTCTTTGATTGCGTCGGCTAAAAGGGTGATACTTAGGTGAAATGCTGCTCTTTTCTCTGATTTACAAGTCACAGTTTTGTGTGCGCCGCCACAATAAAAGCATCTGGTTTGTGCTTGCAGGTTTTCCAGTCTGAAATGCTCTATCAATGCAATGATTTTATTGATTGCTCTTTCCATAAAATCCTCCTCTGCTTATGTATTCCAGTGTATATAAAATGCATTGCTGGACATACTAATCAGGGCAAAATCATTTTAAACATCCACAATCAGCAGGCCGTCGCCTTGTTCAAGAAAAGTATGTGTTTCAGACATGAAAGACTCTTTTGATTGGTCTTGCCCTGTACATTGAAAATATTCTAAAATGCCTGATGAATTCAGCTCTTAAAAATTGGATACTGAATTGTATTTGCTTATGCCTCCTTCAGGGCCAGTAACACTTTAAGGCTGCCCATGGTCATCAAATCTTTGCCTTTTTACAGACCAAGGGCTTTAGCCTGGGCCACAGTTTGCACTGGATCTGTGACAGGTCACACTGAGAAGCCACAATTAACTGTTCAAGCCACATTTGCTTCACCAACCCAAATGGCCTATTAAAGCGACGATCTGCTGAATTGTTCTTTGCATGCTGTCCTCCTTTTTTGCCGGTAAATCCTAAAAATGCGGTCCAACTCTAACGCTCAGCTATCTCATATATTTTATGCAACTCCTGAACCAAGTACTACCTTTGTTGCATTTTCCCTTTATCTCATCTATAAATTAAACAGAGATTATAACTTACAGCCAAGTTCTTTAGCCGTAAAAAGGATTGGACATGGCCTCTTACTCTGTCCTCTACATAGATGACGATGACCTGAGCCGGGATATTGTCGGCTCTTTTTTACGCAGCAACGGATATGAGGTAGTTCTGGCCGCAAGCGGTCAGGAAGGCCTGGACTCCTTTGCCGGCCAGAATCCTGATGTGGTGCTCCTGGATCTGCGCATGCCCGGGATGGACGGTTTTCAGGTTATGCAGCAAATCAGGGCTGAAAACCAAGAAGTCCCGGTCCTGGTTATTTCAGGAGTTGGAGAAATGGAGGATGTGATCGAGGCGATGCGCTTGGGGGCCACAAACTACGTAATCAAGTCCCTGGATAATCTCAGCATGTTAAACGATACTGTGGGCATGGCAGTACGCAACCTGAAATTGGCCCGGGAAAAACAGCGATCCCAGGAAATGCTGGCTCAAGCCTTGCAAGAAAATGCATTTTACCGCGGCCAACTGGAATCTATTTTTGACAGCCTGCCTGATGGCATCTTGACTGTGGATGGCCAGGGCAAAGTCCTGATGTTCAACAATTCCATGAAATTTAATTGCCATTTTGATGCAGATCTTTTCTCCGGGAAATCCTTGCATGAACTGAGGCACCACAAGGATAGGCAATGCTGCCTGCGCTTGCTGGAATATACCCTGAGTGAGAACCGGCAGGTACTTAACCACCGGGTGGAGTGCCCGTGTATGCAGCAAATGCAAAGAGTGAACCTATCTACCACGGTTCCACTCAGGGATGAGCAGGGAAATATCATCGGCGCGACCCTGATGGTCAGGGATATATCCAGACAGGAGAAGCTGGAGGAAGAACTGCAGGGACGCAGACAATTCAGAAACATCATCGGCAAGAGTCAGGCTATGCAAAGGGTCTTTGCCATGATCCGCAAGCTGGCTGATGTAAATTCTACTGTGCTCATCACCGGAGAAAGCGGTTCCGGCAAAGAGGGAATAATGGAGGCCTTACATTTTGCTGGAGATCGTGCCGCCGGCTCCTTGTGCAGGGTGAACTGTTCTGCTCTATCTGAAGAACTTTTGGACAGCGAACTTTTCGGGCATGTGAAAGGGGCCTTTACCGGGGCCTACAAGGACAAGATCGGGCGATTCGAGACAGCCCATAAAGGGACCATCTTTCTGGATGAGATCGGCGAAATTTCCCACCGCATTCAGCTCAAGCTGCTACGGATCCTGGAGACAAAATCGTTTGAACGGGTCGGGTCCAGTAAGACAACCACAGTGGATGTGAGGATCATATCGGCTACTAATGCGGATCTGGCACAAAAGATTTCCCAGGGTAAATTCCGCGAGGATCTCTACTACCGTCTCAAGGTGCTGAATATCTTTGTACCTCCTCTAAGAAAGCGCAAAGAGGATATCCCTTTGCTTGTGGATCATTTTTGCCGC
>CAZLUR010000060.1:0-14957 GCA_964562725.1 uncultured Desulfohalobiaceae bacterium
CCCAAATGGGTTCCGCCAATTACAGCCTTGAAGCTTTTGTGTCTGGTCTTTTGCGCAAAATGGCGCAAAACATTGACCACCCCGGCATGTGCGCAGCCCAAAAGCACCACCGGACCGCTGTCTGTCTCTAGGAGCAAACTGGCATCATCCAGCAAAGGATCAGGCTGCAGACCGTTATCTCCTGAGACTTTAAGCCTGGGGTCTACAACCTGGAACTCTTTATCCCTGGGCACCTCTCCACTGAAATACACACCAGGAATGAGTTCGCAGAAATCCTTTTGCAGATCCCATCTACAGCCCAAACTGCCCTGCAGGTAGTCCCTGTTGTGGGGCATGCCTATATAGAAGGTCTTTTGTCCTTCTGCTGTCTGCTGCAAAGCATATTTGGGCTGGAATATGTCCGGATGAGCTGTAACCCTTACTTCTCGGGGCGGGTACAGGGCCTGAGCCAGACCGCCTGTATGATCATAATGACCATGACTGAGCACAATGTGCTGGACTTCCTCCAATCTGACTCCAAGCATTCTGGCATTTTGCTGCAAGCAGTAGCCTTGCCCGGTATCAAATAAAAGCAGATTGCCATGTTGCTCCACTAACACACTAAAACCATGCTCTCCAATAATACCAAACGCTGAGCCTGCCGTGTTTTCACAAAGGATCTTTATCCTGGTCGAGGGCATATGATCACTCCTTGCTGATTAATGATCACAGGCATTGTTCCCGGTGATCAGATTATCATTTAGATAGCCCAGCACAATTTCCTCTGGGGTTTGTCCTTGAGCCCCAGTGATGACCTGGATCCCGTGTTCCTGAAAGATCCCCTGTGCCCTGGAGCCCATGCCGCCGGCAATGACCAGGTCTGTTTTTTGTTCAGCCAGCCACTTGGGCAGCACGCCTGGCTCATGAGGCGGAGGTGTCAATAGTTCAGAACTTAGAATGTTTTTGGATTTGCAATTGACGCTGAACAGAGCAAATAGTTCACAATGGCCGAAATGCTGGCATAATCTGCCCTGGGCTACAGGTATAGCTATTTTCATCTCTCTTGCTCCTTCTGGATTTTGGGCAGTGCTGCAACTGCCCTGCCCTGCCCGGGCCAAAGGCGTCTTTTCTGGCTGCTTCTTTTTTGTCTCCAAAGCCCTTATGGGCTGTAAAATGTTTTCCAGGGCCAAGGCTGCAGGATCGTCTATATGGTTTTGCAAATAAGGAATGCCTTGATCCGCAGAACTTACCATCCCGGGATCCAAGGGGATACGGCCTAAAAAAGGCACACCAGCCTCCCGGGCCAAGTCTTCACCTCCGCCGCTATTGAAAATATTCACTTCCTGCCGACAATGAGGGCAAACAAAACCGCTCATGTTTTCCACAATTCCTAAAACTGGATTACCTGTCTGGCGGCAAAAGTAAATAGAACGCCGCACATCATCGATAGCCAGCACCTGGGGGCTGGTGACCACTATAGCCTGGGCCTGGCCGCCTAAAAGCTGCAGTACCGAGATGGGTTCGTCTCCTGTGCCCGGGGGGCAGTCTATCAGCAGATAATCCAGATCCCCCCAAGCCACGTCCTCTAGAAATTGACGGATCAAGCTCATCTTGATGGGGCCGCGCCATATCACGGCATCTTCCTTATGGGGCAGAAAAAAGCCCAGGGAGATAACTGCTAGGTTTTCATTCCAGTGCACAGGCAACAGCTGATGCTCTGCAGTCTGGATTCTGGCCTGTCCCAGATTGAGCAGCCTGGGAATACTCGGACCGTGCACATCCACATCCATCAGGCCTACCTTGAATCCAGACAAGGCCAGTCCTACAGCCAGATTTGCTGCCACGCTGCTTTTGCCCACCCCTCCCTTGCCAGAGAGCACTACCAGCTTGTATTTGATGCGATCCATATGTTCCTTGAGCTTAAGATCCTTATCCTGTTCCTGGCTTTTACAGCTGGAATCTTGAGCACAGCTAGCACATCCTTTTTCACTCATCTTTTTACTCCTTAAATATTACTAGTTTTACCTGACCGGGGCCTGCAAACGGTCCAGCATGGATTCCCAAATCCCTCGCAAAGTTTGACCCATTCCCTGGGGATCAAACTCCACCACACTTTGACCCAAGATCTGAGCTTTGGTGAAAATCTGATCATAAGGGACTCTGGCTGCCAGCCCCACACCAGCCTCCCGGCAAAAACCCTCGATTTCCTGACTCAGCTCAGGATTGATATCTGCCTTATTCACCACAGCCAACCCAGGAATACCGAAGTGGGAAATCAATTCCAGCACCCGCCGCAGATCTCCAGCAGCCGTAAGTGTAGGCTCTGCTACCAGCAGGGCCAGGTCAGCGTTGCTCAGGGAAGCAATCACTGGACAACCCACGCCTGGAGAGCCGTCCACCAGGACCAATTCACTGCCTGTTTCCAGAGCTGTCCTATGAGCCTCCTGGCGGACTAAAGTGACCAGCTTGCCTGAATTTTCTTCACCTATACCTAGTCTGGCATGGATCAAAGGCCCAAATCTGGTGCTGGACCTGAACCAATGCCCGCAATGCCTAGGCAGCAAGGATACAGCCCTTGCAGGGCACACATGCAGACAAAGAGCGCAGCCTTCGCAGTGCTCTTGCAGGACTGTAAAATCTTCTGAGATAGCCTGGAAACGGCAGTACTCCCGGCACAAACCGCAACTGGTGCACAGCCCGGCATCTATTTGAGCCAGCTCTCCGCTGATGAACTCCCTGCTCTCTTCTATGTCCGGGTTCAGGATCAAATGCAGATCAGAAGCATCCACATCACAGTCCGCCAGGACCTTGTCCGGACCCAGGGCAGCCAGGCCGGCAACTATACTGGTCTTGCCTGTGCCCCCTTTTCCGCTGATAACCACCACTTCCTTCATGAGCTTGGACCTTTTATATTTTGTTTACGGCTAGAGCCCTACAACGAACCTCTCATTTTCTCAACACAGCAATGGTTTCCTCATCCCGGATCCAGTACCGGAATGACTGAGGTGCATTAGAAAGTCTCGTTGTAATAAATTCCTTAGGCCTGCACCAGGCCCAATTCTGCTTGCAGATTGGACCAGAGCTGGCTGTAGATCTCCTGAAAACCGTTTGCTGCACCCAGCAGCAAAAACCCCCGGGAATAAGCCTGGGCAGCCTCCCTGCTATAAGGGAATTTGGCCAGAAGCTGGATATTCTCCTGGGCTAGATACATCTCCAGCTGATCATCACCCATACCTTCCCGGTTGATGACCACCCCAAAGGGCAGACCCAGTTTACGCATCAATTGCACTGTGAGTTGAAAATCATACAAGCCAAAGGGGGTAGGCTCTGCCACCAGCAGTACAAAATCTGTATCCTTGATGGTCTCTATTACCGGACAGGATGCTCCAGGCGGAGCATCTATGATCTGGATTTCCTGCTCAGGGGCTGCTGCCAGTACCCGGCGGATTAAAGGCGGGGCCATGGCCTCTCCTATACGCAAAACACCGCCGCTGACTTGCAGGCCCTGGGCTGTTCCCAGGCGCAACAACCCGATATCCCGGGAAGTGTTGTTCACGGCCTGAACTGGACAGATATATTCGCATAAACCGCAGCTGTGGCAGAGCTCCGGGAAAACCATCACTGAATGCACCATCCAGATTAAAGCTTTAAACCTGCATTCCTGAATACATTTTTGACAGTCTTGTCCCAGACAGGCCTGGGTATCGATCTGGGGCACAGGCACTGTCTGGGTCTGGGAAAAATGCCAGTTCACGTCCAGGAAGCATTGCACATTGGGCTCTTCCACATCGCAGTCCACCAAGCTGACCTGTCTGCCCTGCTGGGCTAGCCAGACCGCCAGGTTTGCCGCCACTGTGGTCTTGCCTGTCCCGCCTTTGCCGCTGGCTATGGCCAGGCGCATTTTATTCTCCCTTGTAACACTGATTTGATTTCAAAGGCCAAAAAAACTACTGACCACACAACTACTGCCAATGTCCACCCTTGTCCGCCCCTTCAGCCTGCTCTAGCTGGCCGTCTTTATAGGCCTGCAAGGCCTCTTGTACTGTTTTAGTCTGGCAGAAAAAGATCGGAATACCTCCAGCTTTCAGAGCAGCAAAGGCTTTGGGGCCAACATGGCCGGTAATCACAGCCTGAGCACCGCTTTTGGCCACGTTCTGGGCTGTCTGGATGCCTGCCCCCTGAGAGGCATACAAGTTCTGCTCGTTAGACACAAACTCAAAATCTTCGTTTTCCAAATCAAAGACTATAAATCCTGCAGCTCGGCCAAATCTGGGATCCAAGGCTGAATTCAATTCCTTGCCCTGACTGCTGACTGCGATCTTCATGACTCTAACCCCCTTGTTTCGGGTCCAAGTCCCCTTGGACATTGCTTGTAAACTTAACTCCTGTCACTTTCTGGCCATGCCCCGCAAGGGAGCAGTTGCGGCGCCTTTGCCTGCAGCCGGGCATGACCAATGCAGACATATCCCTATCATTCCAGGCTGCAAGCACTTCCTGGATATCGCCGCGCACCCAGTCTAGGACCTGTATCCCAGAGCTTTGCAACATACGCCTGGTACAGCCGCTCATGGCTCCGCAGATAAGTATTTGCACCCCAAAATCCAGCAACAACTTGACCCGGCAGTAATCGCCTCCTTGTTTTGAGACCCTGATTTCTCCAGTCTGCTCCCAGAACTCCTGTGTATTCTTTTCAAACAGGAGCAAACAGCTGCAGTTGTCAAAAAGCGAGGCCAACCGATTGTTATAAGTAGCCAAACAAAGCTTCATTGCCGCACCTTAGGGCCTGTAGCATGTACATGCAAAACCTGAAAGCCGATTCCACCTTGCAATCAAAATGAATAACCAAGCTGGGCAGCAAGACCGGCCTGGATCTTTATAAGCCATTTTAAATTTGCATAATACATGCCAATAGATAAACAAAAACATCTGCTCTGCAGGAGGGAAAAATACAGAACAATCAGTTTCTTAATGGGCTAATTCTGCGCAGCAAACCCAAACCAAATGGCTAATATTGCGCCATGGACTGGCAGCGCTGCAGCATTCTGCGCAGGGTATCTTTGGATATGTTTAGTTCTTGGCAGGTCTGCATCTTTTTGCCCTGGTTGCGCTGCAGGGCCTGCAACACAGCCTGGCACTTGATCTCTTCCAAGGTCTTGGGCGTATTGTCCACCTGAGACTTTTCCGCGGTGGGCCGAAGATAATCCGGAAGGTGTTCCAGCTGGATAAAACCTGAGGAGCAAAGGATAAAACAATACTCAATCACATTTTCCAGCTCTCTGATATTGCCTGGAAATGCATGGCGGAGGAGCACGGCCAGGGCATCTTCAGACAGCCCCTGCACATCTTTGTCCTGCAGCATATTAAAGCTGCGGATGAAATGGTTGGCCAAAAGGGGCAGGTCCTCTTTTCTCTCACGCAGGGCTGGCATATGGATCTGTACTACGTTCAGCCTGTAATAAAGATCCCTGCGAAAATCGCCCTGTTCCACGCATAAGTCCAGTTCCTTGTTGGTAGCGGCCACAATGCGTACATCCACCTTTTCCGAGGCCAACGCTCCCAAAGGCTCCACCATTTTGTCCTGGAGCACCCGCAAAAGTTTGACCTGCAGGGAAGCAGGCATCTCACCTATTTCATCCAGGAACAAGGTGCCCTGGTGCGCCCTTTGGAACCTGCCCGGCTTGTCCTTTTTTGCATCTGTGAAAGCCCCGGCCTTATAGCCAAACAGTTCGGATTCCAGAAGATGTTCAGGCAGGGCAGCGCAGTTGACCACCACAAAAGGAGCTGACCGCCTGGGGCTTAAATTATGCAGTGCCCTGGCGATGAGCTCCTTGCCTGTACCTGACTCGCCGCTGATCAAGACCGAAGAACTGCTCTTGGCTACCTGGGGCAGGATACGGAAGATATCCTGCATGCTCTGGCTCTTGCCGACAATATCCTCAACAGTATAATTTTCCTCCATCTTCTGGCGCATATAGTGTATGGCGCTTAGATCCCGAAAGGTTTCCACTCCACCTATCAGCCTGCCCTTTGAGTCATAGAGCGGGGCAGCGCTAATGCTGATGGGCACCCTGGTTCCATCAGGTCTGATAAAAAAAACAGACTTGTTGCTGACTGGTTTTGCACTGCGCATGCAAAAATCCAAGGCACAAGAGCCATCGCACAGGCTGGAACGGAAAATTTCCCAGCATTTTTGGCCCAGGGCTTCTTTGCTGGTGATCCTGGTAATCTGCTCTGCTGCCTGATTGAAAAAGGTAATATTCCATTCAGGATCAACAGTGAACACTCCATCTGCGATGCTGTCCAGAATAGCCTCGCAAGGCAAATCCTGCGGCAAGGGCATATACTTATTTTTCATATCTAGGCAGGATCCTTTCAGTCCTGCGGTCCGTCCTGGCCATTATGCTCTTCTTCAAGTTGTTGCTGCTCATGTTTTTGCTCTTGCTTCTCCCGGGACAGGAATAATACATAACAGCCAGCAAGCAATGGGAATAAAAGCATGCCCTCCCCGAACCTGCCTTTATAAAAGGAATAAGTGCTGTGCACCAGTCCTAAGAGCAAGAGTGCAAGCAGCAGTATTGCTAGATAACGGTTCATTCTAAGCTTTCCTTATTAAAGGGGCTGATCCCGAACAGTTACATGTTTACTCATCCTTCAGAAATAAGCAATGGTACTCCTCATCTGTCAGATGGGCCTTGAGCAGCCTGTGTATCAGGTCGAACATCTCTTCCATCTCCTGATTGGAAAGCCTGGGCACTAAGCTCTGCAACAGCTCATCGTCGGAGAATTTTTGCAGATAGCAGATCAAGGTGCTTTCATCAATGCCACGCTCCAGTCCAAAGGCCAGTGGTCCTGTGTAGGACTCCACAAATTCATGCCCATGTTTTTTCATCACTTGCCCCTTTTTTAATTGTCTGCTCAATTGCAAACTGGCAATTTTACAGACTTCGCTGTACAGCCTTTTGCCAGGCCTGGTATTTCTGCTCCCGCTCCTGAGAGGACATGAGCGGATACCATGTCTTTTCAGCCCGCCAGTTGGAGACCAACTCCTCCCTGCCGCCCCAAAAGCCTGAAGCCAGGCCAGCTGCATAAGCCGCACCAAGGCAAGTGGTCTCTGTAACCAGTGGTCTGGTAACTGGTACACCTAACATGTCAGCCTGAAACTGCATCAAGAGCTCATTTTTGACCATACCGCCGTCCACACGCAATTCCTTGAGTTGAACTCCTGCATCCTGGTCCATGGCCAAAACTATATCCCTGGTCTGATAAGCGCAAGCCTCCAGGGCGGCCCTGGCAAGATGCCTCTTATCGGCATATCTGGTCAGCCCGCTGATCAACCCTCGGGCATCAGCCTGCCAATAAGGGGCCAAAAGTCCGGAAAATGCCGGCACAATATATACCCCTGCATTATCCTTAGCTTGAGCAGCCAGTTCCTCCACCTCCCGTACGTTTTGGATCAGCCCCAGGTTATCCCGCAGCCACTGCACAAGGGCGCCAGCTACCGCTACTGACCCTTCCAGGCAATAGGCTGGTTTGCGCCCGCTGAACTGGTAGGCCAGAGTAGTGACCAGGCCATGTCCAGAGAATACCGGCCTGTGCCCTGTATGCAATAGCAAAAAGCACCCGGTGCCATAAGTATTCTTGGCCTGCCCAGGGCCAAAACAGGTCTGACCCACCAGTGCCGCCTGCTGGTCGCCAACTGCGCCGCATACAGGTATACTGGCCTCCAGAGGGCCCTGTTTGGAAGTAAGGCCCCAAAAATCACCATCACTACTGGGCACGATCCTGGCCAAGCCATGCCTTGGAATAGCCAAGACTTCCAAAAGCTCATCCTCCCACTGCAGGCTATGCAGGTTCATAAGCATGGTCCGGCTGGCATTGGTTACATCTGTGACATGCGCACCTGCCTTGGGACCCCCTGTCAGCCACCAGATGAGCCAGGTCTCCATGGTCCCAAACAGGGCCTCTCCCTTTTGCACCCCTTGCCTGGCTTGTGGGACGTTTTCCAGGATCCATTGAATCTTGGGCCCTGAAAAATAGGTGGATACCGGCAGACCGGTTAGTTCCTGGAACCTGCCCTGTCCTTCATGCGCTATGATTCGCCTGCAGATCTCCCGGGTTCTGGTGCACTGCCAAACTATGGCCCTGTGGTAGGGTACTCCGGAGTTTTTATCCCAGACCACAGTTGTTTCCCGTTGATTGGTCACACCAAGCCCAGCTAGCTCTTGACCCTTGATTCCGGATTTGGCCAGGGCCCTTTTTATGACCAGGCAGGCATTCTTCCAGATCTGCATTGGGTCGTGCTCCATCCAGCCCGGAGCAGGAAAAATTTGTTCGTGCTCCTTTTGATCCAACCCTATAATCCTGCCTTCTTGATCAAAAATGATAAACCTAGTACTGGTGGTGCCTTGATCCAAAGCTCCTATAAAGCGGGCCATAAACTCCTTCCTGCGCATTCCTGACTGGCACTGATGCAGTCCTGCCTGAACGCTTATAGATCCCATAACAAGCAAATAGTACTATATAAACAGACCCAGCTCCCAACCGCACTTGAACAATTCCTTGACTGCTGCAGGTGGTCCAAACACCCAGACCTTGCCTTTGAAGCCGTCTTTCTCCAGGTTGTGCTCCAGGCTAAGTCCATTTAGCACCCGCAATAATTCTGCTTGTCTGGAATGATTAAAACTCAGGCACTGGGCAATCTCTGGCTTCCATTGTTCTGGTTTTATGGCTCCGTCCAGGAGGTCCACAACCTGGGCAGAAACATGCTTGCGCCGCTCTGCAGAAAATTTTGCAATATCCATGCTCCACACCTGACGCAGGAGCAAATCATCCTGCACCAGGGGTCCTGCATAGAAATCCACCAAAAATGCATTTTCCGGATGGGTCATATATAAATCCAGGCCACGTTCCTGCAGCCGCCTTCTAAAAATAGGGGATTCCTGGTACAGTTCATAAAAGCTATGCACCAGCTTCTCAAAAGGCGCCCTGACAAAGCTTTCCCAATAAAGCCTTTGCCTTTCAGTGGGCTCTGCCCGGGACGGCTCCAGATCAAGCAGGCTCAATTGTTTTTGAAATGACCTTTTGCGCATAACACATGGTTCTCCTGCCAAACCTGTTACTTGTCTTGACTGAACAACATTTTTGACTCCACCTAGGTTGCTGCTCTGGACAGCTAAAATGTAATAAGGTCATTTGACCGGTACTGACTTAACTTGCTGAAAAGTTGAGAGATCGTTAAGGTCTTTTCAACATTCAAAGGCAAGGAGGTCAGTATGCCGAATGTTCTTGTACAACAACGTCTTGATCAAAAATCTTATCACGGCTTATGGGCTGTGAAGCTGTGTGAAGACTTCAGCTTATCACTTGCTGAAGCAAAAGTATTGTCCTCTGAAATCATTGAAGAACAATCAAGATTGACCAATGCTCCCCTCAGGGACCAAGAAATATGGTTTACCTGCATTGCCAAGCACGAACCAGCAGGCAAACGCCTAAAAGATTGCCTAAAGGTCCGTGTTCGTCTTGAGCTTGCTGATGATCCAGACGATCCGGCAAAATCAAATCAGGAACGTCTTTTCAGGCTCGTACACCGACTCTGCTGGCAGTCCTTGGAGCAAGGCGGTGTGCTGAGCAACGAGGATCTGGCTCAGATTCTGTTCACCTCGGAAAAGACCATCCGCCGAATGCTGGAGCAATACAGAACACTGGAAATCTTTATCCCTACCCGGGGAAACTACCGGGACATCGGGCCAGGCACCTCCCATAAGGTCCAGGCTCTCAGGCTCTTTCTCAAGGCTTATACGCCGACTCGGATCGCGACTATGCTCGGTCACAGCATTACGTCCATAGAGAGATATCTCAGCGATTTCTGCTTGGTCGTCGCAGGACATGAAGAGGGATTCACGCCGTTGCGTATCGCCAGGTCAGCCCGCATGAGCGAACGGATTGTCAGGGAGTACATTGACCTCTACCTACAGTTCAGCCAGTATCCTGAATATCAGCCTGCTTTTGAGATGCTCAGACTCCGTTTTGAAATCTCTAAAAAAAACGGGGGGAAAGTATGAACACCAAAAGTGCACAGCAACGGCGCTCAGCAGCCAAGTCCATTTATGGATCTATTCAGCAAAAATCACTTGAAGCTATGCTTAAACGAGAGCTGGTCATCAACTACGGTTACAGTGACAAGCTCAAAATTGCCGAAGTCCTGGCTCAGACTATGGTCAATATCTTTGAAGACTATGCTCCGGAAAAGGATCGTCTCAAGCCGTTTCAAATTCTCTGGGTGGGCATTGATCGCTATGATCCTCCTGGCCAGGGCAAACGTATTGAGGATACAGCACAGCGAACTATTGTTCTCACCCTCTGGGAACCCTCGGATTTGGAATCCCTGGGTTCTGGACGTCCGCCGCGAGAACTGCTTCCAGGTCGTATTGCCCGGGTGACTCAAGAGGCCATGACCCAGGATGCGCTCTTAATCCAAACTGATCTGGCGCTCTTGTTCGGTGTCAGTGTATCCAGTATCAGAAAGGCCATTGATCATTGGCATAAGAAGACCGGAGAAGTCCTTCCGCTAAGGGGCGTAATCCATGATATCGGAATGACCTTCACGCATAAAAGGCAGATTGTCAGCCTTCACCTCCAAGGATATTTCACATCGGAAATAGCCAGGATGACCGCACACGATCCGGTGAATGTCGATCGCTACATCCAGAATTTTCAGAGAATCCTGGAGTTCGCTCAAGAGCAGTCACCTATAGAACGTATTGCCTTTTATACCGGTACGGGGCACCGACTGATCAAAGAATACCTGGAAATTATCAAAGAACATGATCTTGCAAACCCAGAATACATGCAAAAAGTGCTGTCAGGCAGACTAAAATCAAGTTGGGAGCCTGGACATTTCAAAGATCAGATGGAACAATTTAAAGACCAAAGCGCGTCGGCTGGAAAGGAGATTGCTCCTAAATGAGTCTGGTGCTGGACAGTCCATTTTTAAAAGGAATGGATCAAATCATATTGGGGGCTCTGCCCCCAAACCCCCGAGGTTTATCGCTTTTTGGACTTATGGATGGAGTTAAGAAGGAGAAGGCCAAGCTTAGCCGCTCAGCCTCTCCATCCACAAGTCACTTGCATCGGCGCTCGGGTCGCTCCTCAGCGTTGCCCTATCCTCCGTGCAAGCAATGGAAGGTTGCCATAAAAATTGTTTTTGGGAAACATGGGGTGATACTCTCCCCATCTTGTTTTTAAAATATCAAATAAATCAATTAGTTCTTTAATATAAATTTCGTGGTGTCAAAGGAAGATCTCTCAACTTTGAGTACCGGTCATTTGACCGAATAGGTATTGGGGTAAAAACAATTTGGTTGCTTGAGATTACAAAAGGAGACTTTCCTGCAAAACAAGACAGCAGATCAGATAACATCTATAGCATTTTAAACATGCTCAACCCTGAAATATTCTCGGTTTATGCCTGAACTTAAAGCAAAGCTGACTACTTGCTTTAAAGCCCCAAAGGAGATTTGCAATGCTCAGGACCGTCCTGCTTTTTCTGGTTATGAGCCTGTGTTTAGTGCTAACTGCTCAGGCAGAAGATCAAGCACACCACCTGCAAAAGAAAAACTCATTTGCTTTCAAGCCTGGTTACCATTTCTATCCAGACAGTGATTTTTTGGACTATTGGCACATCAACCGGGAAGATATGTCAGGGTTCATGTTTGAAGCTGCTTATGAGCGCGCCCTGCAAGATATACTCAGCCTGGAATTTGGATTTGGCTATTTTCGCTCCAGCACATCTTGGAACAATATGCGGCAAACTGAATTCTCTTCTGACCTGAAACTCTACAACTGGTACTTTTCTCCAGCCTTAAAAGCAAAACTGCATATTACAGACTTGCTGTATCTCTACTGCGGTGCCGGTCCAAACCTGTATCTGTCCAAAGCCAATTTTAAATACCATTCAGAACAGTATGAGCTAACAAAAAAAAGGAATGAATACGAACTGAGTCTAGGGGGCCATGTGCTGGCGGGCATAGAATTCTATATCCTGCCCCAGCCCGGCCCAGACAGCTATGACTGGCCCCTGGGTTTGTTTCTGGAATACCGGCATTCCTGGGTGCAAGTAAAGGATCTGGACCAGGAGCTGGTCCAGGACATCAATCAGGCTGCTGGCACCAACCTGCACAGCAACGATCTGGACGTAGGCGGCGGACAGCTTATGCTGGGCCTGCGCTGGCATTTTTGACCAGAATCATCCCAGCTTATTCGTACAGTCCCCTTGGGCCATGATTTTTTGCAGGACTAACTTCTCCTCTCCCTGGGGCACCCTGCCCTTTAATGTGGCCAGACAGACTTTTTCCCCGTTTTCGTTGAACATCTCAGCTTCTGCCTGGGCCCTGCCCAGATCATCTACCTTGGTGATAGTCAGATGGCAGGTTATGCTCTGCCCGAAATAGACCGGCCTTAAAAAACGAAAACTCATACCAGAGGCCAACCAGGCCAGCTGTCCTCCAATCTCGCAAATCATTGATCCAACGAGCAGGCCGTGGCAGATCTCAGTTTTAAACCCCTTGACCTCTGTCCAGCAGGGTTCGTAATGTACAGGGTTGTAGTCCCGGGTCAGGTCCCCAAAAAGCTGGGAATCTTCCCGGGTAAAAGTCCTGCTAAAGCTAAATGATTCTCCTTCCTGCAGGCCCTGTGCAGCCCGCCTGCGCATGAATGTGCTCATCTGGCCTCCCCAGGTCCAAGATAAACTCTTTTAGGACCCAGCTTAAATCATTTTTTCATTTTTTGCCTTGATTGCTCTTTACTGATTCTGCCTGCTGCTATAATTTGCCATTTAATGTATACGAAATCCAGTCCAGCATTGCCCCGGATAAATTGGGAAAAGCAAGGCAATTCAGAAAGATACCTAGGGATCAAAATAAACAATTTAATTGATACAGGCAAATAAAACACCGTTATGAAGTTTTTGACTTCCCAGCTGATGTATTTTTTTCAAAGCAAATCAACCAAGAGAAATGTCTGGGTCTTGTGTAAGTTCATCCTGGTCCTGATGCTTTTGGTTCTGGGCTACAGTTTTATATTTCATCATCTGATGGCCCTGGAAGGCCGGGAATACTCCTGGCCCACCAGCGTCTATTGGACCCTGGTCACTATGAGCACTCTGGGCTTCGGGGATATCACCTTCAGCAGCGATATAGGCCGCGTCTTCTCGGTTCTCGTCCTGGTTTCCGGTGTTGTCTTCCTGCTGGTCATGCTGCCCTTCACATTTATCCAATTTTTCTATGCCCCGTGGCTGGAGGCCCAGAATAAGGCCAGGACACCACGCTCTTTGCCCCAAGACAAACAGGGCCACGTTGTATTGACCAACTTCGATGCCGTAGGTGCAGCCCTGATCAAGAAGCTGGAACAGTTCAACTATGAGTATGTGATACTGATCAATGATCAGCAACAGGCACTGGAACTCTATGATCAGGATTATAAAATAGTCCTGGGTGAACTGGGAGACATGAAAACCTATGAAAAGATTCATGCTGATCAGGCAGCACTCGTGTTTTTCAATCAAGATGACCAGCTAAACACCAACGGCATCTTCACCCTGCGAGAGTTCTCCGCTAGAACCCCTGTGGTCGCAAATTCAGACAGCCAGGCCTCTATAGATATCATGGAAATGGCTGGGGCGGACCAGGTTTACTATTTCTCCCAAATACTGGGCAGATCCCTGGCCAGGAGAGTTCTGGGCGTGAGCATGCATACCAACATAATCGGCAAGTTTAACCAATTGGCAATTGCCGAGGCCGCAGCCATGCGCACCCCTTTGGAGGGTAAAATCCTGCAGGACAGCGGTATCCGGGAAAATACCGGCGTAAACGTGGTGGGCATCTGGCAGAGGGGCAATTTTAAGATCCCCAGCCCAGGGACAAAAATTGGTCCTCAGACTGTTCTGGTGCTGGCTGGATCAGAAGAGCAGTTGCAGCGCTATGACGAATTGTTCAGCGTTTATAGCGTCTCTTTGCAGCCTGTTCTGATCCTGGGCGGAGGCCGGGTGGGCAAGGCAGCAGCTGAAGCCCTGCAGGACAACGAAATCGACTACCGCATTGTGGACAAAAACCCCAGGGTAACCAAAGGCCAAGAAAAATTCATACTTGGGGATGCTGCAGACCTGGAAGTCCTGCACCAGGCCGGGATCACAAACGCCCCCTCAGTGATCATCACCACCAACAACGACAATATGAATATCTATCTGACCATATACTGCCGCAGGCTCAGGCCAGATATCCAGATCATCACCAGGGCCACCCTGGACCGCAATATTGGTAAGCTGCACCGGGCAGGCGCGGACTTAGTCATGTCATATGCCTCCATGGGCGCCAACGCAGTCCTTAATTTTCTCAAGGAAAATAAAGAGCTTATGATAGCTGAAGGCCTGAACATCTTCAGGCAGACTATCCACCGGGGCTTGGAGGGCAAATCCTTGCAGAAAAGCAAAATCCGGGAAAAGACCAGCTGCAGCGTGATTGCTGTCCAGTCCGGAGCTGAAATGCTGATCAACCCTGCTCCTGATTATGTCCTAAGCAAGGGAGAAGAAATTATACTCATCGGGACCACCCAGGCTGAAGAAAACTTTCTGTGCCATTTTGAAGAAAACAACAAAAACGCCAAATAAGCTAAAACAAAAGCAAACAGGCGCCACCGGCCAAAAATGGAAAAACCAAGACCAGCAAGGTTCGCAGCACTGTAAAGCGCACTCCGATAAAGGCCAGGCCCATTATCAGCTGGCCCAGACCAAGCAGGGCCCAGCCTGTGATCATGGCCACCACTGTAGCCAGCCCTGCCCCAAGTTCGTAGATGCTGGCAATTACAGGAAACGCTGCATACGGCCCGCCCAGGATCAAACTGCCGGCTACTGTCCCGAGTACAATGCCCTTCCACCCGGACTCATCGCCTAACCAGGACTGGATGCTCTCTGCAGGCACAGCCAC
>CAZLUR010000061.1:0-14627 GCA_964562725.1 uncultured Desulfohalobiaceae bacterium
AATCTCTTTTTAATTCCTGGAATTGTTCCGAAGTTAACATGACTATTCCTCCTGACCGATTCAAATATCCCATATATATGACATGGAGCATAGTCTGGCAAGAGCAAAAAAGCCAGCAGAGATTATCCCCACTGGCTAAAATTTGGAAATTACTGCTCCTGCTGCTCTTCCGGGCGTGGCAGACTTACCTTCTCCATGAGCTCCTTCAGGCTGTTCGCCAACCCATTTACAAAATTGAGTCTCTTGATCGTGAAGCGGCTCGGATTGGTGTAACACGCCAATCGATAATCAAGGTTTGGCTTGTGGAACGATTAAAAGCAGAACAAAGATAGAATGATTCCCCAGCCAGGGCAATAGAGCTCCACAGCTTTAACATCCGTGTGCAATTCAGTTTCTTGCACACGCACCGATCCAGCTTGCTCAATTGGTCAACAATGAACAGCCGGGTCGATGCCCCAAAGCCTTCATGATTTTGGCCTGCGCGTTGTAACTTGAGCCCTTGTTGATAAACGCTGAGAGCATCATAGCCCAGCTCAGAAAGATCTCCGATTACAGTGGCTGGGATATTTTCGTCGAGCTTGGGGGGGATGCCGGTTTGGGGGTGGTCTACCCCAACCCGCTTTAATGGTGTTACAGTTGCTAAGCAGTTTCTTTAGGTGGAGACGGGGCCAAAGAAAATTCAAACTGTACACGTTGTTGGAGAACTTCGGAGGCATCCAGCACTTCAATACCTAGGAGCTTTCCTTCTTTATCAAAGTCCGCATGTACTCCAGGCTTTATTGTCTTGGTTTCAGCGGATTTTGAGCCTGAAGCTCCAAACCACATATATAGAAGATTGCGAAACGGATCATATTCCATCTTCATATTTTACTACTCCTTTGAACAGGTGCCGTATCTGGCTATAACAGTCAATAAAGTAACTTCTTTTCCTGCTATACTTTTATAATACACTGTAACTTCTTTCTCCTGATAGTATTTACCTTCCCATTGAGATTGAAAAGGGAAAATCAAAACTTTTCCATAGCTCCCAGGTTTAGATTCAATTGTTTCCCGGCCCTCGGCCATAACCCGTTGTATTTCATCAAATGTCACACCTCTTTGCTGCATTCTGGCTCGTATATGAGGATGCAGCAGGTCCTTGCTAATAGCAGCTTCGTTACTCATTTATCCCTACATCGACAATTACTGATCGTGTTTTATCTTTTAGAGCATATTCTTTCGGTGCGACAGGTAAGCCTTGATTCCTAGGTTCGTCGTGCGCCTGCGGCGGTTATTTTTTAGGAATGGGGTCTGATAATCAAATTAAGGCCTGCTGGTCATGGGGGCATCCCTGTGAAATCCGCTATGCGGTGACTTTGTCAATAACAGGACAGCCCCCAGTGAAGGCTTGCTCCGCCAAGTTAAGTCCTGCCTACAGCAGGGCCGCTATGCGGCATTTAGCCAGGCATGCAAGATACCTACGGCATGTTTCACCAGGCAGGTCTCCTGATATGGTGAGCAACATACTCAAATATCACCACAAAGGAGGTGCCCCATGCCATTGTACGTCGGAGATGAATAATCTTCATTCAGGCCGTGATCCGTTTTGCTTCTGTACGCATTGCTCGCAACATCAAGCCGCCGCCGCGTACTCCACAAACCCCATGCTTAAACCGTCCCGCTCTGCGCGATCTATCAACTGTTCGACGTTTCTGGCCACTTTCATATCCACGTATTCTTCGCCGCATTGTTCACAGACCCGAGCCGGTACATTAAGAACCACGATCACCCTGCCGCTTTGCATTTCAAAGGGAAGAATGGTCGTTCCAGGTGTCATATTTCCTTTACACAGAGGACAAGCCATGTCAGCCCCTCCTTGTTTTAAATTGATCGCACCACAATTTTGTAGTAGGTTCATATAAAGTAATAACCCAGAGAATGTCATTTCCTTGATCCAAAGCTACCACAGCATGTAACGGCCTTCCAGAGATTGTGAAGCCAAAGATCAGTGCACTGGGCAAAGGGTAGTCATCCTCATAACACTCTACAATTTCAGCGTGGGACATGGCTTCCTTAAATTCATCCACAGTGATCCCTCTTTGCCGCATCCTTAAGACACAGTGTTTTTTCAAGGAAACCTTTTCTGCTTCAACCAGCGAACGAATTTCGTGTAGCCAGGACTTGAAGAAATCATGATTCATTTTGCCTGTGCCATTCATGGTAAACTATGGTAAACTATAGGCCAGGGTCGCGGTAGGAATGCCGGTTACGCGGCAGTCCCCGCACAGATCCGTACGTGAGGAACTACCTCATACGGCTCCTACCTTGTGTCGGAATGGGGTCTGATAATCAAATATACTGAAATGGTGACCCCGATAACTCTCTGATATCATGCACTTTTAACCCTCAAAAACCCCCATTTTTGGCCCCCAGTGTAATTCGCCCAGTTAAACAAAAAATTGTTTAACGGGCTAAACATTTTACCAAGTGAAACAAAGGGCTGGTTTCACCAGGCAGGCGGGGTAAACCCATCTGCTAATATATAATCATTTAGAAATATAAATTTAAAGGTAACCCCAGAGTCTCAGCACAATACCGACCTGGGCCATCATCTATAATTGCCGTCATACCAGGATTATCATAGGCATACGCCAGTACCGAAGACTCCCCCGGCCCTAGGTCCCAAGACTGAATCAAGGCAGGAATCTTTGGCACCTCAATAGTTCTAAGCCAGTTGGTAGATTTAAATGCCTTGGCTGTAACATCATGATCGCCACGATTAAGTATCTCTTGTACAACGGATTCTGGAACAAGTATCTCTTCTCCTTCCTGTTGAAGCAAATGCAGCATCCTGGTCTTGGATAAAAAAATTAGAGGAGATGCATTTACCACTGATTGTTTAGGCACTTTCAAGCTCTTTTCTTAAACTTTCCATGTCCACCTCAAAAACATCGACCTGACGAGAAGCAAGGGCTTCTAAAAAATCAACCCGGTCAAGGCCGGCTATTATGGCCCCTTTTTCCATTGATATTTCTCCGCGAGTGTACCAATGGATAGCCGCGGCAAGCCTGAGATGCTTGACGAACTTCCTGGGAGGCTGCTTAAGAGATGAAAAAGCTTCATCAGGCATTTGTATTGCTAAATTGGCCATGATGGTTAATCCTCCTTTAAGGCATGAGTGACCCGCGTAACCTGCCGATTAAATTACATTTATTGATCAAAACAACCACTTGATGAAATTCGTCCAGTTAAACAGAAGAAGGTTTCACCGGGTAAACTGCGCTGATATTTCGTATTTTAAAATGAATATAAATGGCGTCCAGGGCCAAGTTTAAAGTTGTTGGGACTGAGCTGTCTGTCCGTGTTACTTTGCTGAAAGAACCATACCCGAGTGCCTCTCTTTATGCAACATGGAACCACCCAGGTCGGGCTTTTAGGTTGAATCAGTTTTATGCCTTTTTTTCTTTGCGTCAAGGCGGATATGAAACAGGCAATTCCACAATCCTGTCCAGATGTTTCAGGATCTTTTTAGAAGCGTCTCAACCGGGCGCGCCGGAATCCTTTTTTGAAAGGATTAAAATCATTTTCAAATTTTGTCTTGACTTACCGATATATCGGTTGTTTTTTTATAAAAAACAACCGATAGAAAGTTTATTATGAAAGATGCAAAAGTACTCGAAATCCTTGCTGCCCACAACCGTTTCTGGAGTACAGGTAGGATTGAATCCGGCATCAGACGGGACATGCTTGAATCCTGCCTGGGACAGCTTGAATCCAAAGAGATCATCGTGCTCTTCTGGAAAGCTATCTGATTTTCCAGCTTCGCAAGTTTTCCTTTTCCCTGAAAAGTAGTTTCAGGGCGGGATTCAAGCCTTACGCGGTGGATACCGGATTGCGCAACAGGGTGGCTTTTTCATTTTCAGGTGATTTTGGGCATCTGGTGGAAAACATGATCTTTTGTCATTTAAGGCGCTGTTTTGATGAAGTATATTTTCTGGGCAATGGCATTGAGACCGACTTTGCGGTTAAACAGGGTAATCGGGTGACCAGATACGTTCAGGTCTGGTACAATGAACCCGGGACAGACCTGATTCCGGACAGAGAACTGGACTGCTTTAAAAAAACAAGTCAGGCCTGGGGGCAGGCCGAGAATATTCTTATTACCAATGACTACGAAGACGTTGTCGGCATCGGGGAGGTTAATGTACGCTGCATCCCAGCGGTCAAATATCTTTTGCTGGCCGACCAGTGATCTCCTTTAATCCTCAACTTGCCTTCAGGTTTCAGGTCTCCGCCCTCGGCTCTCAAGTCTCAGGTTTCAGGTCTCAAGTTTCCTCCCTCAAGTCTCATCCCTTTAGTGTTCAGACCTAGGTTTTGGCTGCCAAGGGCTGGAATCAGTACTAGGATTCTGCCGACCTCTTTTGTCGGTTGACTCTGTGCTTTTCAATTCAAAATTGTAATTTTATTCAGCTAGATGACGGTCAATTCCTATTTCGCACCAAGCTGACGATTTATTGGATAGCAATAACTCATTGGCTTCATTTTCCATATTAATGGGGTGGTCAATGTGGTAACACACTCCAGCAAAAATTAGTTGCCTGGGCACAATTCCTGCCTTCTGCAATCTCATAACAAAGTCAATGTCTTCGTGTCCCCAACCACGAAACGTTTCATTGAACCCATTTATATTGAGCAGGTCTTTGCGCCAGACAGCAAGGTTTCCACCTCGGGTCTCTTTAGGACTGCAATGGCGAAGTATTGCCAAAGGAAGTCTGATCCCTTTCAGAAGCCCCTTGAACTTCATCGTAAGACTATCACCAAACCTGCGGTTGTCATTTAGAATCCTGCCTTTGAAGAACAGGCTAATCAGTAGCAGGGCAGAGGGCGTCTTGGGTAGGATATAGCCATGATATCCCAGGATACTACAGCGTTGTCCAAGAACAACAGTACCTGGTCTGGCGTATCTCTGGTGATCGGCGATAAAGTGTCTGTGAGGAACCGAGTCACCATCAAGAAAGATCAGGTAGTCCTCTTCGCTATTGGCAATTGCTTTGTTTCTAATTTCTGACAGGCGAAAACCATCGTCTTTATGCCAAACATGTCTAATGGGCAGATGGTCGGAAAATCTCTGGACCACGAAGCGCGTAGACTGGCCAGAACCATCATCCGCAATATATATCATTTTGGGCATAACAGATTGTCTGCATAATCCAAGTAAACAACTCTCAAGCCCAGTGGGGTCATTATAGGTTGAGACAATGGTTCCTGTGCTGAATATCATAATTATCGGTTTTTTTAAAAGTCAAGGGAAGATAATAATAAATTGTTGTCATCCAGAGATTCAAGCCTTATTAATCTAAGACCAGCCAAAATTTTATTTAAGTATTATCTAATGCAGGCAAACATAGTACGACCATAATTATCCTTATAATCACCAACAGCATCTTCATCTATACCAAGCCTTACTACCTTTGAAAAGCTTGTATTCTTTTTTAACCAGGTCTCTATATAGCTTGGAGTCCAATCGGAAAGACTATTCTTAAACCACGATTCATGTGCTTGCCCCATCTCAAAAAAAAGTACACTTCTAGTATTTATATCAACAAGATGAATCAGCTCTTCAGGAGTTACACTTCCTTTATTAGTCACAAAGTGATGCATCAAACTTTGGATAGAGACTACATCATATGTACACTGTTGATTCTCTAATAGTCTTAAGAAGTTATCAATTATTATTTGATCTGGCTTTATACCATACACCCATTGCCCAATTTCAGCAGCAATAGGATCGATTTCAACACCGTAACTATCAAAACCCAGCTCTGACATTTGAGCCACAAACCAGCCAAGATAAGAGCCAATGTCTAAATATGTTTTGCCTTTTGAAATAAATCCTAAGCTACTTAGAAGCTCTTTGAACATTGATAGCCTATCTGTACATTTTCTAACAACAACCCACCTATGACACTCTGGCAAATCTAAGGGCTGATAAAGCTCAAATCTATCTCTAGTCCAAAGCACATCACGCAACATTTGCTGTAACGGGGTTACATCTGCTTTATGAATAATAAGCATTCTTTTTGTGTGTTTACCTCGGAGATAATCGATCGCAAGGCGATGATTGCCGTCTATTACAGTAAAATAATTGGAAAATGATACTGGCTGAACTAGAACAGGTATCCCAAATTCAGACTGGTTGGTTTTTGGGGAAAAATCTACGGGTGACACCCTATTTTCAAAACGATCAATAAATTCCTTGGCAATATTTATCAATTGATCATCTCGACGAGCAGCAAAATAATTTCCTGTTAAATCCATGCAATTTCGAGCATTTTTGTAATAAAGAGTTTTTTTAAATACATTCTTATCAAGGATTTTTTCACCAATCAATTCATACTGCTTTAGAAAGGTAACGTGCGGACCATTGATAAAAAGAGTTGATGGGCGTCGAAGATCACGAGTTAGTAAAGCGTATTGTCGTGCTGATATGCCAGATTCTCCTCCTAACAATAAATGCTTTAGCGGTATAGAAGCACGTGGTCGAGATTTTAGTAAAAATGCCTTTGTTTTCTTTTTTAATAGTCTGTTATATTCTTTTAAATTCATATATTCACACTCTTAATTCTTAGTGTAATCAGGCAATATGTCGGTATATAATTGATTTAGTTCGTATTTTGGAGAATATTCAGAATCTAACAACTAACCAGAGGCATCGTTCTTATTCATAACTTAATTATTGTTTTAATTTATTCATTAGATGACCAATAATCTGAAAAATTATGTAAAAACAAGACTCAATCTCCCTGGTTCTGAATTTCCACAATAACAAGAAATAAAGAAATAAGTAGGGGACAAATATGATAAATATGTAATAAAGATTTTGAACATTGCTGATGATTGTGTAATTAAGAGTTAAAATTCCTAAAATATATAAAGTAAAGAAAATTGTAGCGATCACTAAAAGACTGCTAAATAGTTCCTTTGTTTGAGTGAATCCGATCATTTTCTTTATTATAAAAAATGATATTACAAAAATAATAGATAATGTTAAGCTGGTGGAAAGAGCAATACCCTGTACTTCCATGATTTGCATCAGGATGAAGTTAAAGAATATGTTTAATGTAAAGGAAATTATAGCCAGATAGATCAGTGGCTTAGTATTTTTTAAGGCCACGAAAAAAGATCCATGGATCAGGGCATAGGCCTGGAAAAATATTCCCAAACTATAAAAAAATAAATTTCCAGAAGTCATACTGGTTGCTGTGGTGTCAAAAGCTCCACGTTCCAATAAGAGCGAGATAATATCATGTGAAAACAAAATAAAAAAAGCTATGACTGGAAAGCTGATAACTGCTATAAAAACCAGGGCGTTTTTGAAGCTGTTTCTTAAACCTTCAAAGTTGGACTCAGATACATATTGGCTGACATAGGGCAGTATGGCCAGAGATACAGTGGAAATAAACATGAAATTGGGCAGGCTGGAAACTTTATTGGCGTAATATAGACTTGAAACAGAACCCTGCACTAGATAGGAAGCCATGATTTTATCCACTATAGAATTGGATCGGATTATCAATTCACTGCCTATCATGGGCAGTGCTAGCAGATAATATGTCTTGACTATGGTTTTATCGAATTTAAAGGAAAAAAAATGAAAGTTTTGCTTTTTTAGAAAAAGAAAGGCGTATATATTTTTTAAAAATATTCCAAATAAAATCCCGAATGCCAAAGCAAAAATTCCAAGGTTTTGTGCAAAGATCAGAAAAGATATTACAGATATATTTATTAAAATGGGAGCAGTAGCCAGACAGAAAAAATATTTGTTGGCCTGCAATAAACCCAGAAAAGTTATGCCAAAACCCTCCAAAAATAACAAAAGAAAAAGCCAGCGCTGGATTCTTATTCCCAATTGAATTTGTTCAGGACTAAACGCATAACCAATTAATTGATAGATAAAAGGGGTCAGTAAAATGGCAGCAATTGTTAAAAATGACAAAAAAAACACATTGCAGTATAAAATTGACAAAGCGTTTTGGTTGGCTTGTTCCCGGGAGTATTGATTCAGCCATCCGATATAAAGAGGCACAAATGCCGAGACAAAAGCGCCTGACAAAAAACTAAAAAAAACTCCAGGCACGGTCATGGCGATATTAAAGACATCCAGAACAGAAGAGATGCCAAAACGGTGAGCTATAAGTATTTCTTTAGTAATTCCAAGAAGTTTATCAAAGCAGGCTATTGTCAATAACAACAATCCAGCCTTGCCCAGGTTAATATTGGTGTCTAAAAGCTTGCGCATAGTTGCAGATTTTAATTGGGGTACTTTTGGCCGTAGGGGGTCAATTTTGGTTCATCAAAGTTATCTGCATAATATTTATTATTTCAGTTTTGCACATGCAGCAGTTTGCAGACAATTTAATTGAATTACAAGCTCAATTCAAAACCAAGTAAATTCATTAAGGCTGATCAGGCTGGGCTCTTCTGATATTCAATCCAGGCTGGACTGGCTTGGTGGGGGGCTGGCTGAGACTCCAGCTGCCTGTACCTCTGGTACAAGCCATCTGCTATTCCGGCGCTCAAAAAGACAACAGAGTTGGTAAAGACTTCAAATTCCGGAGAACTGAAGCTGAAATTGATTAAAAAAGTTGCCCAGATAGTACCTATGACTACTATAATGTTTCTGTTAATAAATTGATGGGATGTAGAAAGGTACCTGCTCAAGGCGAATAACCTTTTGAACATGAAAACTATAATGGACAGATAAGCCAAGACACCAACCAGGCCCAGCTCCACTGTCATGCCCAGCAGGTGGTTATGGAAATAGGTTGCGTCTTGATAGACATCCAAAATAGGTACGCGCCCTCTGTATTTGTCCAATGTTTCCGGAACAAATTGGGACAGTCCGACCCCTGTCACAGGGTTATCCTTTATCATCAGGTAGGACATTTGAAATAATCCCTGCCTGATGGTTATGGTTTCCATTTGTGCGAGTCCACCCGCCCGCCTGTCCTCTTGGGCTAGTATGGGCATGATGGCAAAAATCAGGATAAGTACCACTGATACTGGCAGGGCCACTACTTTCCATTTGGGAAAACTGGCCCGGTAAAAAATCAAATAGATTCCAAAAAGCGCTACAAATGCCAGGTAAACTGCTCTGGTCTGGGTAAAAAAGACAGCCATGGGGAAAAATATGAAAAGCAGCACCATGATCAGCTTGCCCAGGCCCTGCTTATAGGAGATAAGATGCAGACCGCAGGCCAGACCGTATAATATAGCAGATCCAACATGGGGACTGTTTAAAAATGGGCCCCTGGCCTGGCCGTAATGAATGCCAATATCAGGATTGGCGACATATCTGGGAAATATGAGCTGATTTATTTGATAAAACTCAAAAAAAGCCATGATTGCCAGATAGGTCCCAATAAAGAAGATTGTATTAAAGACCAGTTTGATATCAGGGGTATTAGTCAGGTAATATTTGGCAAAATAAAAAGTGGTAAATGGAAACAAATAACCAGTAATAAAAACAAACCATGGAGATGGAAAATCAGGATCTTTAGGGAAAAAACCGTGTTGCAGCATGGAGATGACACAAATCGTTAAAAATAATCCCATTAAGAGCTCTAAAGAATAATTGAAAAATAATCTTTCCTGGACTCCTTTAATAAAGGCTAGAGCAGTGAACAATATAATAAAGGCAAACAATATCCTTTCAATGGTGATATCAATTGGAAATGGTCCCGGGAAAATGTAATAGGCTGAGCCAAAGAAAACAGATGTAATCAGCCAGCCTGCGAAAAGAATTGATATTATAGAGGAGTTTTCTTCGTGAAAAGAATACTGCCTGTGCTGAAGATAGAGAAGGGCAAAAATGATAAATATAGAGGCCAGGATAAGGAAATAAAGAAGCGCAATCATTATGTGCTCCTAAGGCAATAGCTCTATTTCCCCTGCAGCAAAGCCATTGGCCTGTAGAGGACAAGCCAGCCTGACTGGGTAGCTGGAAGAATTATGAATTTTTTCTATACGGACAGTGAACATTTTTTCAACTGACATTTGGTAATGATCCTAAATTTGGCACTCTGAAATAGTTTTCAATGTCCTGAGGTTTTTTCAGGGTATGATCAAAATAGTCAAATGTAATGGCCAGGCCTAAAGCCATCAGGCAGGCTGCAAGAAAGCCCAGGGAAATGATAAATGGTCTGTTTGGTGAGGCAGGGCCAGTGGGTGTCATGGGTTTTTCGACCAGGGTCAAATACTGGCGGGACTGGTCCACAGCACTGGCCAGCCTGGCCTGTTCAGTCTGGTTTTTGGCTGACAGATAAGCTTCTTTGGCTACAGTGTATTCCTGCTTTATCCTTTCATATTCCGAGCGTTCATATGCTGTGCTTCTGATTCTTTCCTGCAGTTCAGAAATTACTTGTTCAACTTCCTGGATCCGGGTCTCAAGTTTATCCGCATCCATCTTCTGGGCCCGGATGGTCCTGCTCAGCTCCTCCCTTAAGGAGCTTACTCCCAGTTCAAACTCTTTTTTTGTCTTCTGGAAGGGGGCAAAATTATCAGTGAACTGGGTTTTCATTTCATTCATTAATATGTCCAGTTGAGCCACTTTGTTTCTGTATGTCACAAGGGCCCTGCCAAAGACTTCCACGTCCTCTGGAAGGGCAGGAATTTTATGCTGCTGCATCTCATTTTCCAAGGTGTTGATCGCTTTGTTGATAGCAGCTAGTTCCTCTTTTAGTTCATAATATTTAGCCTGGAATTGATTCAGTAGAACATTGGGCCCGACTTCTGATACAGTTGGGTTTTCTGGATCCAGGGCTAGGATCTCCATTAAAGCCAGGGCCTGTTGGGTTTCATAATCTCTTAATTCTTCTGCCTTTTCAGTCAGATTTTGATAAAGCTCCTGGGTTTGATCCTGGAAAAAACTATAAGAGTAATCTGTCTTTTCCTTGGCCAGTTTTTCATATTCCATTATGTATATATTGGTAATAAAAGAGACAATTTCAGCAGCTCGATCAGGATTCATGTCAGAGTAAATTATATAAAAAGTGCTTGATTCAGCAAAGGTCTGTCCTTGAGGCGGCCTTATCTCAATCCTTTGCCGCAGCTGGTTTAAAATATTGGTGTAGTTTTCGGGCTTAACATCTGGATAATATTGATGCACCACATGCTCCAGAACCCTGTTGGAATATATAAGTTCCTGCTGGGCCTGCAAAGCACGCCTGGCCCTATTTGCATAATCATAGGTCAGTTCCTGTTGTAATGGGTCAAAAGTTTGGGCTATATTTAATGTAAATGTGGAAGAGGACTTATAGACATTCGGGGTGGTTACAGCGTATACTATGAATAAAAGCAATATGCATATAAAGATGAGTATGATCAGCTTAAGGCGGTCAAATATTATAAATACCAGTTCACGCAAAATACTTGGTGTCTGGGTCTCTACTGGACGTTGCTCATGTTCCATGGCATTTTCTCATAGTGATTTGAAGTTATAAAGTTCAGTCTCTTATCCTTTTCCCGCCCAAACTGTATGAGGCCCCTACGCTGGTGGAAAATGGAAGTACTCCATAGATGCCTTCGGTGAATACTTGCGCCACCCAATCATTAAATTCCCCGATTTTAGTTTTAGGCACATAAATAATATCAGCCGGACGCAGGGTAAAATTTTGGAGCTGATTTTGTTTGTACATGGCTGCCAAGTTTATCTTTATAGCTGTTGGTCTTTCTAAGCCGTAATTTCTGAATACCACAATCTCTTCCAGGTTGGCTGTGGGCGGAAAGCCTCCAGCCTCAGCCAAGGCCTCAAACAGGTTGAAACGGGTGCGCATCTCATAACTGCCTGGATTTTCCACCTCTCCCAGGATATAGAATTTGGAATGGTTGATCTCTTCTAGGATTAAAGTGGTGTGCAGGTTTTTGACCACATCTTTGTATTCTTCGTTAACAATTTCTTCCAGCTGGGGAACGGTCAGGCCTTCAGCCTGCATGGTGCCAATGATGGGAAAGGATATGCGTCCATCCGGAGTCACTGTGGCGATCTTGCTTTGTCCTCTGTCTGCTGTGGTAATGGCCCTTTTGAGCTCTACTATTTTGACATTAAACTCTTCCAGGGAAACTGTGATATTGGGATCGCTGATATAATTCTTGTATTTCTCATTTAGGGTTTCGGCCAGGTCAGCTGGAGTTTCTGATTCAGCGTAGATCTCTCCAATCAGGGGCATAGTGATCTTGCCGTCTGGACGGACCAGAACAGTGGTATTGAATTGGGGATGAAATGGAAATCGAATGCTGATTTTATCCTGCATTTCCAGGTAATAGTTGTCTTCAATAATATCGTATCTGATATGATAAATAAGCTCGACGACATCTCCCGGCCCAATGCGGTAGAGGGGCGCATAAGGAGTCGCGATATCTTCTATTACCTGATAATCTGGATGGTGCATGGCTTTTTCCGGAGTTGCAGTCAGCAAGGTCTCCATTTTCTGCACAGTTTGCAAATCCTGATCTTGAGCAACAACAGCATCAAATTCTTCCCGGGCCAGTTTGGGTTTTGAACAGGCAGTCAGCAGCAAGGCAGCAATGAAAACCAGAATCAGCAGCTGAGTTATTGTGGATGATTTTTGTTCTTGCATAGGCATCCCATTTTAACGAGAAAATTTGGTTAGTTATATTGGGCTTGTCAGGCAGGCTGACTTTTATGAATTGGTTCCAAACATTCTAGAACATTCAACATAGATTAGAGCTGATATGAATCTATAGGTAATATTTCTTCTTGTCAAGTCATATTTAAAAAAATTCTTTAAAATTTTTGTTTTTTCAGATGCACCTGCAAAAAGTCGTAAGACAAGACTTTTGGTATCTATTGCCACCACGTTGAGGTGAACTGGATGCACCCAATGAAATATATATAATCCCGTTGTCATTGCCGGGCTTTATACTGTAATAATTAAAGTCAAAAAGACATGGATTCCCCGGTCAAGCCGGGGAATGACGGACTAGATGAATGTCAGGCCGGACTCCCTCTTCGTCATTCCCGCGCAGGCGGGAATCCAGGTATTTTTCTCTGTATTCCCCGGTCAAGTCGGGGAATGACAAAGGAGGAGAATGACAAGCAGTTATGGTGGACAGTTACGATTTTTATAAAATCAGAGCCCACGGCAAATGAGAAAATTTCTCAAAAAGAACAATACATTTTTTGAAGATTGTAGCCCACAGATCACGCAGATTAAAACAGATAAGATCATATTGGAGGGAAGACCTTAAACACCAACCAAAACCTTATTCTGACTTCAGCCGCCAGGCAGACCAGGCAGACCAGGCAGAAAAAACCCCCACTCCCAGTAGGCAGCCCAAGGCGTTAATGCCCACATCCACAAAGGTGCCGTTTCGATCAGGCAGATAATGCTGAAAAAGCTCCATAAGTGCACTGTAGGCAAAAACAAAGAGTACTGCCCAAGCCTTGGCCCTTATTTCTTCAAAACTCACACAGGCCAGCAGGGCGATCCAGGCCATGCCCCCCAAATGCAAAAAAGGGGCAGCATCTGCGGGTGTGCCCGGGTCAGGGCTCAAAGTACCGTAGGTCATCAATACCAGCATAAATGCCAGCAAGACCTTGGCTGCCAAGCGTATGTAAATGGTGTAATTAAACAAAGTGGTGTAGATAGGCCTTTGACTGTAATTACAATTTTTTATTCTGCACTAAGTCCCAGCAGGTACTGCCCATAGCTGTTTTTTTCAAAGCTTTTCTACGTATTTTATGGTCAGATAGGACAATAAAAGCTCCAAACCATTAGTCTTCAGGTGATCTGTTTGCAAAGAGCTCCTTTGAGCCCTTGTTGGTAGACACCGAGAGCATCATGACCCAGCTCTGACAGATCACTGATCACTGTGGCTGGAATGTTTTCATCAAGTTTGATCTTCATACTACATTTGGAATCGAAGGGGTCGGGAGATCATCTGACGCGGCCTCTGCTGCAAACACAATAACTGCTCGCACCTGGTCCTGTGTTAAAGAGGGAAAGTCTTCAAGGATTTCATCAATTGTGGCTCCCTCAGCTAGACTCGCTAATACGGTTCGAACGGTAACCCGTGTACCCCTAAGAGCATAATCCCCGCCGCAAATATCAGGATTTTGCTCAAAAAATTTCAGATAATCCATACAATCAACCTTTTCTTGTAAAGGTCAACATGGTCATAATCGTAGATACAAGAGAAAAGATATCATTAACCTTCTCTAAATGGCAAGTTCAGATCCATCAAGCAGCGTTGCCCGCAGTGGACTACAGCCTGGCTAATTTTGAGGACCGTGCAGCTATGAGCGCAAGTCCTTGGATGATCTAATCAGCTGCCTGATGAGCGATAACCGAAACCGCTTCGAGCGCGAGCGAGCCAGAGCTAAACGCCATGATTTTTTTTCTTAAAACCAAGCATGGTGGGGTCTCCATTCTAACAGGATTACTCATCCATCCAAAAAGCTAGATTGTTATTGACAGATGCCTCAACAACAGATAATTTGAAGTTGGAAAAGGTTTCAATCTCTTTTTTAGGTTAATTATTGATTTATGTATGTCACATGTTCAAAGAGGTGTTTTATTGTCCCAATTTGGGAGGGTTAAAACCCCCACCTTTAGGTGGCAGCTTCA
>CAZLUR010000062.1:0-14544 GCA_964562725.1 uncultured Desulfohalobiaceae bacterium
GAGGCCTTCCAGGGCAATAATTATTTCCTGGTCAACCATGAGACCCTGGCCTACTACTTCAACGGCCCCGATAAGGAATACAGCCAGGAGCCCCGCTACTATCTGGACCCTGATAATCCTGATGACGAGTGGTACTTCACCACCATGCAGGATTTTGATACATATACTATCAACGTCAATCCGGATGTGCACCTGGACAATGTCCAGGTCTGGATAGATGTCATGGTCTGGAATGATGGCCAGAAGATCGGGATGGCAGGCACGGGCCTGGAGCTGTCCGATTTTCTGGAGGAGTTCATCGCTTCCGAGGAGCCCGGGGTGACCCCGATGATTCTGGACTCCGAAGGCCTTATCCAAGCCCATCCGGACCAGAGCCTGATTGCCTTCGGCTCAGGGGCAGAGGCTGACAAGCAGGAAGCTGCCAATCAGGAGCAGACCTCCCTGCAGCAGCAGCTCTCCACCCCGCAGCAGGCTGAAAGGCTGGAGCAGGCCATGCAAAGGGCAGAGCAGGAGCCGGGATCAGTGCAGACCGTGTGGACCGGGCTGGAGGGCAAGAGACAGCTGCTGACCCTGACCTGGCTCCCGGATCTGGGCTGGCACGTGGCAACTGCGGTGGACCTGCAGACAGCGCAAGTTCTGGAAGGTACCTGGATCAGCATGGCCGGGGCAGCACTGGTTGTGATGCTGATTCTTTTGCTGCTTTTGTTCGGCTATGGGGTGGACAGGATAGTGCTCAGGCCCTTGAATAAGCTGCACCAGTCGGCCACTGCCCTGGCCCAAGGGGAGTATGATGTCTCCCTGCCCTCTGCCGGGCCTGATGAAGTGGGAGATCTGACCCGGGCTTTCTCCAGCATGGTGGAAGAGATCAAGAGCCACACCAGGGAGCTGGAAGATAAGGTCAGGGAGCGGACCTGCGAGCTGGAAGAGAAGTCCGGTCAGCTGGAAGAGGCCAAGGAGAGGGCTGAAGAGGCCAGTCAGGCCAAGACAGAGGTCCTGGACAAGGTCATGGAAAGCATCCATTATGCCCAGACCATCCAGCAGGCCATCCTGACCAGGCAGGAGCAGCTCCAGGCTTTGATCCCGGAGAGCTTCTGCATCTGGAAGCCCAAGGATGTGATTAGCGGGGATATGGTTTGGAGCAGCCAGCATGGGGATGGATTCGCCCTGGCTGTACTGGACTGCACCGGACACGGGGTGCCCGGGGGTGTGATGACCATGGCTGCGGTCTCTGCCCTGGACCGGGTGGTCAGCTCTTTTGGAGTAGAGGACCCAGCCCGGGTGCAGCAGGAGGTCAGCCGGGTGGTACAGAGGATGCTCTCCAGACAGGATGCTTCCAGCTTTGCCGAGGACGGGCTGGACATGGGGTTTTGCGTGTATTTGCGCTCCAAGGGGGTCTTGTATTTCTGCAGCAGCAGACTAAGCCTGTTCCAGCTCTCGGCAGGCAATATCTCTGAAATAAAGGGAGACAGGCAGAGCCTGGGATACCGTTCAGCAGACCCTGAATATCCATTTCAGACCCATACTATCCCCATTCAGGATAAGCAGAGCTTTTATCTGTGCACTGACGGGATCTATGACCAGGTGGGCCAGGCCAGGGGCCTGCCCCTGGGCAGGAAACGCCTGATGGCCTTCTTGGAGACTATCCAGGATAGGGATATGCCGGAACAAAAACAGGCCCTGCTGCAGATGTTCGCTGAGCATCAAGGGCAGGAGGAGCAAAGGGACGATGTGACCATGGTGGGCTTCAGCCTGCAGCCTTGATTGCCGAAGTGCAAAGCCCAGCATGTAAAAACGACTTTTTGCAGTGGCCTCTGGGCAGTGATTATAATCAGGAGGGTATATTGACGGATCAGGATCTTTTCTCCCGGGAATACAGAATAACAGAGGAGGCAGAACAGCTGTTGAAGTCCTACGATTTCAGGGACAGCCCTTTGTATCAGCCCTATTGTGATCTCCTGGAGGCCTACAAGAAGCTGTTCAGACAGACCAGGCGCATGGTGAAGATGGGGGATCGGATGCAAAGCGATCTAAATGAGCTGAACACTGAACTGCAGTGCCATAAGGAGAAGCTGTCCCAGATGTCCTATGTGGACGGCTTGACTGCAATCTTCAACAGGAGGCGCTTTAACGAATACCTGGAAGCGGAGTGGAAGCGGGCCGTGCGCAATAAGCTGCCCTTGAGCTTGATTATCCTGGATATTGATTTTTTCAAGCAGTTCAATGATCATTATGGCCATATCGCAGGGGACGACTGCCTGGTACAGTTAGCCCAGGCCCTTAGCGCTTGCGTGAAAAGGAGCAGTGATCTGATGTCCAGATTTGGAGGCGAGGAATTTGCGGCGATATTGCCAGATACAGATCTGTCTGCTGCCTGGGGACTGGCAGAGGCTATCCAGGCAAGTATCCGTGAGCTGGCTATTGTGCATGAGTATTCCCAGATCTCCTCGTATATCACTGTGAGCATAGGCATAGCCAGTGCCGTGCCTGCTGAAAAAGACAAATACATGGCACTGCTGGAGGCAGCTGACAAGCAGCTGTACGCTGCAAAACAGGCAGGCCGGGATCAGATTCAGGGCCAGGAGGGCTTGGGCCAGGGCCAGGTGCGGCAACAAAAATCAGATTTACAGGTACAGCGGCCAATGAACTAAGACATATGGCAGAAACATCAAAGAGCTAGGCTTGCAATTTGTTTGTTTTTCCACGTAAAAAAGGCCCAAACAGTAAACCATGGCTTCAGGACGGGAAATATGCAGGAAGAAGTGCACCAATTTTATCGGCAGTTGCAGGAAAAGGGCATAATATTCAGCTTCAGTGGGCCTATTTCCCAGAGCCTGTTGGAGGGCATAGGCCAAACGTTGAAGCAAAAAATGAGCCTGGAGGAGACCAGCACCAATATTATCCAGAAGGTGTTTTCCATATTTGTAGAGCTGATGCAGAATATCATCAATTATTCAGCCCAGAGGGTGACTTCAGAAGAGGCAGAGCAGGAAATAAGTTACGGGGTGTTGATCGTGGGCAAGGAAGGGCAGCATTTTTATATCATAAGTGGGAACTATATTCAGGAGGAGCAGGAAGCAGCCTTGCGGGACAAGCTGACCAGGATCAGGTCCATGGACAAAACAGAGCTCAAGCAGTTCTATAAGCAGCAAAGGCGCATGCAGGTGGAGGATGCCAGCAAGGGTGCAGGACTGGGTTTCATCGAAATGGCCAGGAAAGCCTCGCAGCCTATAGAGTTTAACATCGCCAGGATGGGGGATAGCTGCAGCTTCTTTGTGATGAAGGCGATTATATAGCACAGCCCACAGCACCTTAGCTGCAGGTCTGGCAGCAGAGCAGTTTAACTGGAGAGGTTGAGGTTATGGATGCATTTATTCGGGAGCAAAGCAAATCCACCCCGTGGATATATTTTGATCCCCAGCAGCACCAACTGCAGATAAAGGGCGAGTCCTATCCAGAAAACTCAGCCAAGTTCTATGCTCCGATGCTGGACTGGCTGGAAACCTATCTGAACAGCCTAAGTCAGGACAAGGTGCAGGTGGATATTGAACTGATCTATTTCAACAGCAGCAGTTCCAAAGTGTTCATGAACTTCTTTGACCGGCTGGAAGAGGCAGCCCAGAAGGGGATTCAGGTGAAGGTCAACTGGATGTATGATGAGGGGAATGATACTGCTTTGGAATGTGGAGAGGAGTTCCAGGAGGATCTGGAGCTGGTCAGCTTCAATCTGCTGCAGATCGAAGATTAAGGGAGTTCCGATCTATTAAGTCCATAATGCCTTAGACTGTACCTCCTGTTTGCTCCCTCCAATGCGAGAAGTGAATGTTAAACACCTTCGGTTCATACAACCTGGTATTGATCAGTGCAAAAACCATGGTAATGACCTGCGCCACAGCAGTACCCGAAGCCACCACCGCCACACTCCGCACAAACCTGCTCCTCCAGGTGTGGTTTATAAACCCTTTCACCATCGGCCTGCTGCTCATCGCCGAGGAGGTACAGTCCCAGAGGGAGATCAATTGTGCAAAATCTGGGTCTGGATGGCATCACCGGCCCTAAGGCGGGCTAGGCAGAAAACCAGGCCTGACCCTGTCCTGGTCTTTACCCACACTTGACACCGTGGGATAAGGAAGAGGTCATCATTCAACCACCCCTTTCCCCTCCTTGGCAAGGAGGGGCAGGGGTGGTTGGTATAATGTTTCTTAGACCTTATTTTTTCAGTATGTTATAAACCCACTGTGTCAAGTGTGTGCTATGCTCAGGACCCTGTCGGGGGTAAGCTATCTCGCTGGCAAAGGATGATCATAGGCTGGAGGGGCTTAAAAAAGCTGTTCACCAGTTCTTTTGGGCTGGACAATTTGATTGGGCAAAGTGGGAGAATAATACAAAATTAAAAGCAAGACTACAACGGATACAGGCAGCAATAACTACAAGAGAAGCAAGTAATTGGCCAGGTAATGATATGGTAGCGGGGCCAGGATTTGAACCTGGGACCTTCGGGTTATGAGCCCGACGAGCTACCAAACTGCTCCACCCCGCATTAAGTAATTTTTTATATTATACCCTTTTAAAGATCATGTCAAGTGTTTTATGTTTAGAATTCAAGGCTGGGTGTTTTTCAGCAGTTTGCTGTGTTGGGCTGCTGCCGGGGCAATATTTTGTGCTCAACTAAGCACTGGTCCCAAACTGAACCAGGGCTTAAAATATTTGCAATGGATCTTGTTTGTTCTGGGCTGGGCCGGTCTTTTGGGCTACGGATTGTACAGGTCAGACCTGCTGCTGGTTCTGGGCTTGATCTTTTTTCTGCTCATAATGGGCAGCCATGCTTTGAGGCGGGACAGAGAATAAGAAATGTAACGCAAAGTAAAAGCCTTTAAAAACAATATGCTGCATTTTCTTGACGTATAGCTAGTTTCAGAGTAATTAACTGCTTTTGTCTAAAAACAATACTGTTTTAGGAGTCAGCCTTATGAAACGGACATTTCAGCCGAGCAGGATCAGCAGGAAAAGGACACATGGCTTTCTGGTTCGCTCCAGGACCAAAGGGGGCCGGGCTGTGCTCAGGCGCAGAAGGGCCAAGGGCCGCAAGCGCTTGGCTGTATAAAGGATTTATTTGTGTATGCTGAACCATGCAACAAGTTGATTGAGCTGCCTTGCTGTTTTGGCTAAAAAGCTTTCCTTTCCCAGAAAAAGGCGTCTGACCAATAGAGATCAGTATCTGGCCTGTTATAGAAAGGGTAGAAAGTATTATTCTTCCAATTTTATACTGTTTGTATTGCCCAGGGGCAGGCCTGGCCGGGGATTCAGGCTGGGCATAGCAGCCAGTAAAAAAACTGGCAATGCAGTGAGCAGGAACAGGATAAAGCGTCTAGTCCGGGAATACTTCAGATTAAAGCAGCAATTTGTTGACCCTGATCTGGATATTGCCCTGGTGGCCAAAAAGGGAGTTCGGCCCAAGCAGCTTGATTATTGGCAGGTTAAGCAAGAATTGGATCCTGTTCTGGACAGGATCTGCAGCGACCTGGATGTCTGAGGGCCTGAGATATGCGCAGATTATTGTTAGGGATGATCAAGTTCTATCAGAGGCTTTTGTCCCCTTTGTTCCCTTCCTGCTGCAGGTTTTATCCCAGTTGCTCCCAGTATGCAGCCCAGGCAGTGCAAGCCCATGGAGCCCTTTACGGCTGTACTTTGATCGCCTGGCGTTTGCTGCGCTGCCAGCCTTTGGCCCGGGGCGGACTGGATCCTGTCCCGGAAGCCAAGCAGGTTCAGCTGCAGGCCAGGTCCAAGGCCTGCAGGCTGTAATTCTGGGCGACTTTCTGACTTGAGAGTAAAATGATAAGCTAAATGCAAACAATCTTAACAAGCGATGAGAGCAGGTTATAATGAATGATAGTTGGCGGGTAATGCTGGCCTTGGTGCTCAGCCTTTTACTTCTGGTGCTCTGGAATGTTTTCTTTCCTCCGGGCCAAGTGCCAAAAGACCAAGAGCAAAGAACCAAAAAAACAGAGTCCGAGCTGGTGGAGCAGGAGCGAACCGTGCGCCAAGAGCAGCTGGAGCCCGAGCAGAGAGTTGAGCCGGATGAGCCCAAAAAGCTCAAAGACTTGGAGTATGAACCGGATCAAGCCGAGACAGTCAGGGTAGAGACCCCTTTGTACAGGGCAGTATTCAGCTCCAAGGGGGGGGTGTTGGAAAGCTTTTTGCTCAAACAGTACAAGACAAGCATTGAGCCGGGTGCCCAGCCCATTGAACTGGTCAGCTCCGGGGCACTGGCCCATGCGCCCCTGGGACTGGTCTTAAACAACCAAAAGACATGGGAGCAGGCCCAGTGGAGGATCCAGGGCCGGGATCTGCATTTGCGGGGCCAAGAACAAGGGCAATTGGTACTGCAGGGAGAGCTGGACGGGTTGCTTCTGCAACGAGATTTCACCTTCCAGGCAGACAGTTACCGCATCCAAGAAAAGACTACCCTGCTTAATAATACAGGGCAGGAGCTAGATGGCACTATTGGTTTGAACCTGGCCAGCAGGCAGCTGGTGGCTAACGAGTCCCGCTTTAACAGGACCAATGTGCTCTATCTGGATCAGGACGGGCTGCAGCAGGAGCACAAAACAGATAAATTGCAGCAGGGCCTGCAGGACGGGACCCAGGTGCAATGGGGGGGAATAGGCAGCAACTATTTTTTGCTGGCTCTAGTGCCTGTACAAAGCACTATGTCCTTCAGGGCAGGCTACGAGCAGGAAATCTACCTGGTCAGTCTGCAAGACAGGATTAAAGCCTCTGCCGGGACAAGCCAGGAGTATGACTATGCCTACTACCTGGGACCCAAGCAAAATGATAATCTGCAGGGTATGCCCAACAATCTGCAGGAGGCCCTGAACTATGGCTGGCTGAATATTATCGCCAGCCCCCTGGTCAAGGTTTTGAATTTCTTTTATGGATATGTAGGCAATTATGGCCTGGCCATTATCATGCTGACCTTTGTGATCAAGATCTTGTTTTGGCCTCTATCGCACAAAAGCTACAAGTCCATGGAAAAGATGAAGAAATTGCAGCCCATGATGAAGGAACTCAAAGAGAAGTACAAGGACGACCGGCAGAAGATGAACCAGGAGGTCATGCGCTTGTACAAGACCTACAAGGTCAATCCTGCCGGGGGCTGTCTGCCTATGATCCTGCAGATCCCGGTATTTATTGGTCTTTACGAGGCCCTGCTGGGGGCGGTGGAGCTGAGGCACGCCTCTTTTATCCCCCATGTGCCTTTGACAGACATAGTCTGGCTGGCGGATTTGTCTGCCAAGGATCCATTGTATGTGACCCCGGTGGTCATGGGTGCTTCCATGTTTTTGCAGCAGAAATTGTCACCGGTTTCCGGGGATCCCACCCAGGCCAAGATCATGATGATCATGCCTATTGTTTTGACCTTCATTTTTTTGAATTTTCCGGCAGGGCTAGTAGTCTATTTTATAACGAACAACCTTTTGTCCATGCTCCAGCAGTGGTCGGTATTGCGCAAAGCATAGGCCGCAGACCAGGCAAAACAAAGTCGCTGCACAGCTTTAGAGTTTCATAAGGCTTGGCAAGCCAATCAGGCAAACCAGCCGGACAAGACTGTGTTTATGGCCTGGTCAATCTTGGGAAATTGATATTTGAAAATGGGGCAATCGAATGGAGCTGACTGCCTGCCATCAGCCATTTTTTTTCCGGACGAAGCTTGAGGAGTGGTTATGCACGATTTTAAGAGTTTTGAAGCCAGGAATATCCAGGAAGCTATAGAAAAAGCTTGTTCCAGTTGGGGACAAAGCGAGGATGAGTTGGAGATCACTATTCTGGAGAACGGTTCCAGCGGCATCTTTGGCCTAGGCAGCAAAAACGCCGTGATCCAAGCCAGACCCAAGGTCAGCGATCCTGAGCTCAGGGAGCTGGTGAGCGGTATTATGTGTCAATTGCTGAGAGGGATTGTGGAAGAGCCTGAATTGGAGATCCAAGTCAACGGCAGCCGGGTGCAGGTGGTGATCAAGGATGAGTTCAATTCAGGCCTGATCATAGGCAAGGAAGGCCAGACCATTGCCGCCCTTGAATTTCTAGCTAATCGGATTTTATCCAAACAGTGGCCGGAAAAGATGTTTATTCAGCTGAACGCTGGAGGATACAGAGAAAAACAGGATGAGAGCGTACGTCAGAATGCACTGTATCTGGCCAGGAAAGTAAAGCGCTCTGGCAAGGCCATGAGCACCAAGCCTTTGAGCTCTTATCACCGTAGGCTGGTGCACATGGCCTTGCAGGATGAAAGCCAGATCGTAACCCGCAGTACTGGCGAGGGCGTGCTGAAAAGGGTGGTTATCGCCAGCAAAAAGCAAAAAGACCAGGATGAATTGGCATCTGCCAGGACAGAATGATTATAGTTTGAAATCCCTTGTGCTGCTGGGCACCTGGTTTGTTCCTTTTGGTCTGCCGGGTGCCCTTTGTTTTTGGGGTTGGATACTTTTTTATACCTAGGCGCAGACATGGAACAGATTAAATCGCAGCATGCAGAGACCATAGCAGCCATTGCAACCCCCTTGGGCCGCGGCGGTTTGGGTATTGTGCGCATCAGCGGATCTCTATGTCAGGAGCTAGGCTGGTCCTTGTTTCGTCCCTCCAGGAATATTAAGTTCTTTAGACCTTATACCCTGCATCACGGCTGGATAATGGATGAGCAGCAAAATATCCTGGATGAGGTCCTGGTCAGCTTTATGCCCGGGCCAGGTTCCTATACCGGGCAGGATGCCCTGGAGATCAATTGCCACGGAGGACCGGCCGTGCTGCAGCTGGTACTGCAGGCAATATTGCGTTCCGGCGCCAGGCTGGCTGAGCCTGGAGAATTTACTTTGCGGGCTTTTCTAAACGGCAGGCTGGATTTAAGCCAGGCCGAATCCGTGGCTGAGATAATAAACGCCAAAAGCAAAACAGGGTTGGGCTTGGCCGGGACCAAACTGCAGGGTGCGCTAGGGCTGAAGGTGAGCAGTTTGAAACAAAAGCTTGAAGAGCTGCGCTCCCAGTTCTGCCTGGCTGTAGATTTTCCAGAAGAGGAGCTGGAATGCATCACCCTGGATGGGCTAAAAGAAGTGCTTTGGGAGGTGGACAGGGATATCCAGGCCTTGCTGCAAAATTTTCAGCGCTACAACCCCTTGCGCCAAGGCGCAATGGTGGTTTTGGCCGGCAAGGTCAATGTAGGCAAGTCCAGTCTGCTAAACGCACTATTGGGCACCTCCAGGGCCATAGTGACCACTGTTCCAGGCACCACCAGGGATTATCTGGAGGAAAGCCTTGATCTGCAGGGCCTGCCAGTGCGCCTGGTGGATACTGCAGGGCTGCGCAAGACCGAGGACGAAGTGGAGCTGGCCGGTCTTGCGCAGGGCAAAAGATTGATGCAGGAGGCGGATCTGGTCTGTCTGGTCCTGGATTGTACCCAGGGTTTGGACCAGGAAGTGCAGGATCTGGCCCGGACATTGCCCGGAGACAAGCTACTGGCCGTGCTGAACAAGATGGATCTGGGCCAGGGCCTGGCAGAGTGCCGCAATTGGTGTTCCAGCAGGGGGCTTGGACATGTCCTGGTTTCAGCCAAAACCGGAGAGAATCTGGATCAGTTGGCCCTGGAGATCAGAAACAGAATAGTGGGAGACCAGGCAGAGCCTGCTCAGGGGGAGCTGGTGCCCAATCTGCGCCAAAAGGAGAACCTGCTGCTGGCCTCGGGAGAACTTCAAGACCTGCAAGCAGGCCTAAATCAGCAGACCCCTTTTGATCTACTGCAGTTACACCTGGATGCAGCCTGTCAGAGGCTGGCCGAGATCACCGGGGAGATTAGCTCTGAGGATATCCTGCAGCGGATATTTTCCAATTTTTGCATCGGGAAATAGGTCCTGACTAGTGTCCTGTATTGCCTCAAAGGTTGTGAATAAGAACGCTCCCCTAGCCCCTCCCTCCCGCCTGGAAGACAGGCGGCAAGGAGGGGAATCAGAAGAAACAAAGAGGATTGCCTCTGAGATGCGACAATAGCAAATTGACGCGGCACCAGTGTCTTTTATTGCCTCAGGTGTTGTAAATAAGAAGCCTGCCCTGGCCTCTCCTTATTGCTCAAAGCGGCGGCAAGGAGGGGAATCAGAAACGAGTGGGCTCTATCTGATAAGCGAAGATTAAGCCGGGTTAATATGTGAGCAGGCACTAGCAGGGCAGCTCCTCCAGCTCCAGATCGATTTCCTGCCTGGACAGACTGACGTTGGTCAGCCTGACCTGGACCTTCTGGCCCAGGCTGAACATACGCCCGGTATTTTTGCCCACCAGCCGGTATTCTTTGGGCCAGTAGAGGTAATAGTCATCCAGTAGACTGGACAGCCGCACCAACCCTTCAGCCATGACCTCCACCAGCTCCACCCAGAAGCCGTAGTCAGTGATGGAGGAGATGATCCCGGAGAAGCTCTCTCCCAGCTTGTCTTGAAGGAAGAGCACGGTCAGCCTCTTGACGATCTCTCGCTCCGCAGCCATGGCCTTGCGTTCCTGGCTGCTTAAGTGCTCTGCCAGCTTGCTCAGCTTCTTGGCCCCCAGCTTGCCTGAGCTCTTGGCCAGTACGTTTTTCAGGCTGCGGTGCACCACTAGGTCAGCATATCTGCGGATAGGGGAAGTGAAATGGCAGTAGCAGTCAGAGGCCAGGCCGAAGTGTCCGATATTCTGGGGGCTGTAGGAGGCCTGCATCATGGTCCTGAGCAAAAGTCTGTTCACCAAAAATTCCAAATCAGAGTCCTGTACCAATTGCAGCAGGCCCTGCAGTCCCTTGGGGTCAGCATTCTGGGGCAGCTCAGGGCCAAAAGAGGTCTTTTGCAAGAGCTCGAATAGGGACTTCAACTTGTCCTGGTCAGGCTCTGGATGAATACGATACATGCAGGGGGCCTGGCCTGTGAGGAAGTTGGCTACTGCCTCGTTGGCAGCGATCATGAACTCCTCGATGATCTGGTGTCCGAAGTGCTGCACCTTGGGCCTGATATCCAGGGTCTCATCCTGCAGGCTGAACAGTATCTCGGGCTCAGGCAGATCAAAGTCCAGGGACCCCCTTAGTCTGCGCTTGGCATGCAAGGCTCTGGCCAACTTCTCTGCCCTTTCCAGCATGGGTAGTACCTGCTGCAGATCCTTTCTTTGCTCTGGTTCCTGATCCAACAGGGCCCTTTTGATCTGGCTGTAGGTCAGCCTGGCCTGGCTTTGGATAACTGCGGGATAGAAATCGTTTTGCAAAGGCTCTGCCTGGGAGTTGAGTTCAATTTCCGCCACCATGACCAGCCTGGATCTGTCTGGATTCAGGCTGCAGAGCCCGTTGGAGAGCTTTTCAGGAAACATGGGCTGCACAGAGTTGGGGAAGTAGCAGGAGTTGGCCCGCTGCTGAGCCTCCCTGTCCAGGCTGCTGCCCACAGGGACATAATGGCTGACATCAGCGATAGCCACATACAGCTTGTAGCCCTGTCTCACTTCCTGGACCAGTATTGCATCATCGAAGTCCTTGGCCTTGGCCCCGTCAATGGTCACGAACTGTAGACTTCTCAGATCCTTGCGTTGCCGTACGTCTTCTTGGGAGGGCTCTTCAGGCAGCTGCAAAGCCTCCTGCAGGACCTTCTGCGGGAAGCTTTGGGGTATCTCGTGGTGCAGCTTGACTATCCTCTCCTGGACCTCCAGGTCCTGCTCAGGGCCCAGGACCTCTCTGGCCTGCCCGGAACAAAGCCCTGGATCCAGCTGCTCCCCGGGCTGGAGCACAGCCACGTCCCCCAGCTCAGGCTTTGATTCCAGATCCTGGGTCTGGACCATGAAGTTAAGGCTGAGTTTCTTGCCTGCAGGACGCCCCAGGTACAGGTCCTGGCCTATCTTTTTGTGCAGGATGACCGGGATCTGCTGCATGGATCTGTGCAGGGTGCGCACAATCCTGCCCTCTGGGTTCTTGCCCCTGGAGCGGGGCAAAAGGGCAGCCACTACCTGGTCCCCGTGCCAGGCCTGGTTCAGGTTGTCTTTGGAGATATAGACATCCTTGCGCCTTTTGTCCTCTGGCAAGACAAAAGCAGCCTGGGCATGTACTTCCAGGATGCCGCGCACCAGTTCCATCTTTTCAGTCAGGCCATAGGCCCTGCCCTGGGCCAGGCGGACCAGTTTGCCCTTTGCCTCTAAGTCCTTTAATATGTCCTGCAGGGCTTTTTTTTGGGCGCTGTCTGGCTGGAAATGTTTGAATATTTCCCTCAGGGAAAGGGGCTTGTCCTTTTGTCTAAACAGGTTGAGCATTTCCCTGCTGCTTAATTTTCCAGTGCTGGTTTTTTTCTTTTTTCTGGCCATATGCTGTGCTCCTTGTGGTCTTTGCAGGCAGGCTAGCGCCAAGTGTATAAATCTGCAAGGTTTTTTGGCCAGTATCTATACTAAAGCCTGCTAGGTCCGCAAACTAAAACAGTTTTTTATGGCAGGAATAAAAATGCTTGCATGGCTCAGCCTGCTGGTTTAATATGCTTTTTTGGGTTAGGATATGTTATAAATTGAAGCAAGGAGGTGGGCATGGACAAGATTTTGCGTATTGACGTCAGCGGAGGCCAGCCCCAGGCTAAGGAAGAGCCTTTAGGGGATTATGCCGGTCTGGGAGGCAGGGCTCTGACTTCTGCAGTGATCAACAAGGAAGTGCCTGCTGATTGCCACCCATTAGGGCCTGAAAACAAGCTGGTCATTGCCCCGGGCATGCTGAGCGGCACTGCAGCCGTTAATTCCGGGCGGCTCTCAGTGGGCTGCAAGAGTCCTCTGACCGGGACCATCAAGGAGGCCAACGCAGGAGGCCAGGGGGCCCAAGTCCAGGCCAGGCTGGGCTATGCCGCCATAATTCTGGAAGGCGAGCGCCAAGGGGATGATTTGTTTGTGGTGCGTATCAATCAGCAGGGGGTCAGAATAGAAAAAGACAACAGCCTGCGCATGCTGACCAATTATCAGCTAATGGCTAAGTTTCAGGACGAATACCTGAAAAATGGGTCCATGATCAGCATCGGTACTGCAGGGGAAATGCGTATGGCCAATTCTACAGTGGCTGTAACAGATCCTGAAGGAAGACCTTCCAGGCATGCCGGCCGGGGAGGAGTGGGCGCAGTCATGGGCGCCAAAGGCATCAAGGCCATAATCCTGGACGGGACCGGGACCAAGATGCTCAGGCCCAAGGATCCGGAAAAGTTCAAGGAAGCCAACAAGAAGTTCACCGAGGGTCTGCGCACACATGCTGTAACAGGACAGGGCCTGCCTGCATATGGGACCAATGTACTGACCAACATCATGAATGAGGCTGGCGGATATCCCACCTATAATTTTAAACAGGGAAATTATCAGGATGCAGGCAAGATCAGCGGGGAAGCCCAGGCTGAACTGGAAACTAATCGCGGGGGCAACCCCACCCATGGCTGTCACCGGGGCTGTGTTATGCGCTGTTCCGGGACTTTTTTAGACAAGGACGGCAATTTTGTGAGCAAGCAGCCAGAATACGAGACAGTCTGGGCCCATGGAGGCAACTGTGGCATCTGCGATCTGGACGCTATTGCCCAGCTGGATTATTTGGATGACGACTATGGTTTTGACACCATTGAGATGGGCACAGCCTTAGGCGTGGCCATGGAGGCAGGACTGATCCAATTCGGAGACGCCCAAGGGGCCATAAACCTGGTGCATGAAGCTGGGAAGGGTACAGCTTTGGGGCGCATCCTGGGCAGCGGGACAGAATTCACTGCCAGGGCCTTTGGCCTGGAGCATGCTCCTGTAGTCAAGGGTCAATCCATCCCAGCCTATGATCCCAGAGCGGTCAAAGGCATTGGAGTGACCTATGCCACCTCCACCATGGGTGCTGATCACACTGCTGGTTATGCAGTGGCCCAGAATATTCTTAAGGTGGGAGGTGATGTGGGGCCATTGGAGAAAGCCGGCCAGGTGGAGCTTTCACGTAACCTGCAGGTGGCTACTGCTGCGGTGGACGCCACAGGCATGTGCCTGTTCATTGCCTTTGCCATCCTGGATCAGCCTGAGTCATTCCAGGCCTTGATCGATATTATTAATGCCCATTTCGGCCTGGAGCTGACTGCAGATGATGTCACTGAATTGGGCAAGACCATCTTGAAAAACGAGAGGGACTTTAATCTCCGCGCTGGGTTCAATGAGGCCCATGACAGATTGCCCAGGTATTTTCAGCGCGAACCCCTGGCGCCTCACAATGCGGTCTTTGATGTCCCAGAACAGGAATTGGACCAGTTTTTTAATTGGTAATAAACTGACCAGATGCCCCAAAGGCGGACCAAGGGCCGCTTTTGGGGTAGATAAGTCACTAGTGTCCTGTATTGCCTCAAATGTCGTAAATAAGAACCCTGCCCTGGCACCTCCCTCCTGCCTGGAAGACAGGCGGCAGGGAGAGGAATTAGAAACGAGTGGGCTCTACTTGATAAGCGAAGATATGTAACTAGTACTCTGACCCAAAAGTTCTGCCTTTATATAGAGGCAGGTTGAGAACATACAAGGTTTCATTAT
>CAZLUR010000063.1:0-14457 GCA_964562725.1 uncultured Desulfohalobiaceae bacterium
AATGTGGTATCGAAAATATAGACCTTGTCCTGCATGTTGTTGAACCTCCTAAGTTAGATTTTGGCAATACAACGAAAATTTTAGCAACCTTATTATATTATATTTTCAATCAGTTCATAGCTCTAAGGCCTCAAAATGACAAGCAGACCAGACCTGCACAGCATTTTAGAGCAAAAAGAAGATGTTATATTTATGGATGGGTTAATCTCGAGGGCTTTTTGGGCTAAGCCCCCGTAGAAAGGTCCGGTTGCGCAGGGGAACCAATAGAAATGAGTAGATCACCCCGGAAGCCAGGTAGGCCAGAAAGAAAATAAATCCCAGAAGTTTAGGCTCAGAAGCCACCAGTACAAACAAGAGCACTACACAGACCGATGCAGTATAGGGATGGGCCTTGACGAATTCCACATCCTTGAAAGAGGCGTACCTGGCCCTGCTGACCATGAGCAGGGCCATGGCATAGACCAAAAATAATGTAGTTGGAGGCAACAAGGCCTGACCCGCTTCCTGGGGCAGATAAGTGGAAAAAAGCACTAACGTGGCCAAAACACAGGCCGCTGCTGGAATAGGCAGACCCACAAAGAATTTCCTGCTTTTTTGCACCCCGCGTATTGCGTGCACATTGAATCTGGCCAAACGCAAAGCGCCGCAAGCCAAAAACAAAAAGGAGCTGACCATCCCCAGCCTGCCGTAGACATGTGTGTGCCAGAGATAAACCATGAGTGCAGGGCTGACCCCAAAAGCCACCAGGTCTGCAAGGGAATCCAGTTGGACACCGAAATCAGAACTGGCTTTGGTGGCCCGGGCAACCTTGCCATCAAGACCATCCAGCACGCAACTGACCAGAATAGCCACTGCACACCATTCAAACCTGCCTTCTACGGCCCAGAGCAGGCCCAGAAAAGCTGCAAACAGGCTGGCAGTTGTAAACAGATTGGGCAGGATGTAAATACCCTTGCGTCTGGCTTCCTGCATTGTGTGTGTTTTTGTGCGGCTTGTTATAAGCTTATTCGCCTTTTGTTGCTGAATTTTGCTCGGCCCGGGCCAGAATTGTCTGTCCAGCATAGACTCTGTCTCCACGGGCTACAAGGATTTCATATCCTTCAGGCAAATAAAGGTCAACCCTGGAGCCAAACTTGATCAGTCCCAGTCTCTGTCCCTGCTGCAGCTGGTCCTGGACCTGCACCCGACAGATTATGCGTCTGGCCACCAGACCTGCAATCTGGACCACTGTCCAGCGCCGACCCTGCTTATCCTCTATCTGCAGGATATTTCGTTCATTATCCTTGGAGGCCTTGTCCAGGGAGGCGTTCATAAATTTACCCGGAACATATTGTATCTTTTGTATTCTGCCCTGCACCGGACTGCGGTTGACATGTACATCAAATACATTCATGAAAATTCCTATCTTTTGCCGCATCTCCTGGCTTAAAGGCTCGGCCCGCCTTTCCAGGGAGACAATCTTCCCGTCAGCAGGGGATACTACAGCCTGCTCCTCCAGGGGCACTACTCTTTCCGGGTCCCGGAAAAAATGCAATATCAGCAAAGTGCCGATTAAGAGCAGCAAGGCAGGCAGTTTCCAGCCCAATAGGGCCAGGATCAGAGAAGCAAAAGCGGTATACAGTATCCAGGGCACTCCTTCCAGACAAACTCCTAGCGAAGGTTGGTGCATGGGCTCTGCTCCTTTTTTAATATCCATTTCTGTGTCAAGGCCGGGCATTGCATCAGATTGACTATCAGTTTGCTGATTCCGGCTCTTGATAGGCTGGGTACCAATTATGGAGGTCAATTTGCGCAAGTAACTCATTGAAGGCTACGTTACCTGTTTGTAAACTAGTCAACCTGACTTGTCGGGCTGCAGAGCCAAAAAGGCTTGCCCCTGCTTGGCAATGTCATCCCCTGTAATTGTATTTTCTGCTTAAGATTGAACTTCCCCCTTAAGGGCAAACTAAAATAATTCTACGCTATTTATTGACCACAGTCCATAGCCGCCCAAGGTTCTTCCCAGATAAGATTACAACAAGCATGGCCACCAGCGTTTTACACTACTGTTCTTCTTTGCTACAAAGGCTCATGCAGTATTTTCCAATCTGTCTGGACCTGCGGGGCAAATCCTGCTTGGTAGCAGGAGCAGGTCAAGTGGGCCTGCGCAAAATAAGCCGCCTAATCCAGGCAGCTCCCAGAAGGATTACGGTCCTGGACCCCGTGCTGAAAACTGAGAACTTTCCGGCACCAAGTGAACAGACCGAGCTTATACTCCTTAAACGCAGATTTGAGCCAGGGGACCTGCAGGACATTTTCCTGGTCATGGCCTGCACAGGGGATACTCTTTGCAATGCAAACATCAGCGCCCTGTGTCAGGACAAAGGTATCTTGTGCAATAGTGTAAATCAACCAGAGAAATCGGGCTTTATCCTGCCTGCACTGCATACTGCAGGAAACTTACAAATCGCAGTATCTACTGCTGGTAAAAGCCCGGCTTTGGCCGCATATATCAAGGACCAGCTGGCCCAGGAATACGGCTCTGAATACGGGCTCTGGTTGGAAATTCTGGGCCGGATCAGGACCAGACTGCTGGAACTGGAACAGACACCCAGGGAGAACAAGCAGGTCTTGCGCTCCTTTCTGGACCAAGCTATTTTGCGTAGCATTCGCGATAACGACAGGTCCGGTCTGGAGGAACTGCTGCGTAGCAAACTGCCTGCTGGGCTGCAGACCAGGCTGCAGGAGTTCACAAATGGACTTTTTTAAACTATTCGACCTCTGTATTGCCCTACTCTACTTTTTAGGCTCCCTGCTTTACGTGGCCGGGATGTTGAGTTCCAATCCATTGATGCGACGAATCTCTCTGGGTATTACTCTATGCGGATTCAGCCTGCACACTGTGGATCTCTTCCTGAAAATCAGTACCCAGCCCATGTTTGCTTTTGCCCAAGCCCAATTCTATTTCAGCCTGCTGGCCTGGAGTTTTCTCTTGATCTATCTGCTCCTCTGGTGGCGCCTCAAACTGCAGTTCTTAGCCCTGACCGCGGCTCCGCTGGCGTTAGTGCTGTTTACCTCCTCCATGGTGGTGGGCCAGGCCCAAATGCCAATTCCGCCCCAGCTGAGCAAGCTCTGGTTCGGCCTACACATTGGATCGCTCTTTATGAGCATTGCCCTGCTGGCCATGGCCTTTGGCGCTGGCGCTGGCTATCTCTATATGCACCGCCAGATAAAGAATAAGGTCAAACTGAATCGACTACGCAGGGATTTTCCAGCCCTGACCAGCTTTGACCGAGCCAACCACTGGGCTGTGAGCCTTGGATTTCCGCTTTTTACTGTGGGCATGCTCTCCGGGTTCATCTGGGCCAGATTCACCTGGGGAGAGATCTTTTCCTGGGACCCGAAAGAGCTGTTCAGCCTGATTATCTGGTTCTTGTTCGCTTACCTTTTTCACCACAGGCTTTTGCTCAATTGGAAAGGGCGCAGGCCGGCAATTCTAGCCTGCACTATATTCGGACTCTGTATTGCTTCCATGTTGATCATTAATTTTCATTTTCCCACACATCATAGCTTCAGACCATAATGCTTCAAGAAATATACCTGATTGGACTCAACCACCGTACAGCCCCCATTGAAATCAGGGAAAAGTTCTCCTTGAACGGCCTGGGCGGACCAGACTTGGACCTAAAACACCGGACCAGCCAAGTGCAGGAAACCTTGCTGCTCTCCACCTGCAACCGGGTGGAAATCCTTGCCGTAGCCGAACCTGGATCAGACTGCATGCAAGGCCTGCTGGAGGCCTGGGCCGAGGCCTGTGCAGGCACTGCCAGTGAACTGCGCCAGTATATCTACTCCCATACCGACCAGGATGCAGTAGCTCATATCTTCCAGGTGGCTGCCAGCCTGGACTCCATGGTTATAGGTGAACCACAGATTCTGGGCCAACTCAAAGAGGCTTACAGGAATGCTGTAGACCAGGGCACCACCCGGGTTATAATCAATCGTTTACTGCACAAAGCTTTCTCGGTGGCAAAAAGAATCCGCTCCGAGACCAAGTTAGCCCAGCATGCAGTATCTGTAAGCTATGCTGCTGTGGAGCTGGCCAAAAATATTTTTGAGGACCTGGGTCAGCAAAAAGCCATGCTCATAGGCGCTGGTGAAATGGCCGAGCTTGCGGCCCAGCACTTACTAAACGCCGGGGTATCCAGACTGCTGGTTACCAACAGGACCTTGGAGCGGGCCAAGGCGCTGGCCAGCCGCTTCCAGGCAGAATCCTTTGCCTTTTCCGAACTATTACAGCGCCTGCCAGAGGTGGATATCGTGCTCACCTCCACAGGGGCCGCATCTCCAATTATCCACGCCCAGGACATGCAGACTGTACTCAAAAAACGCAGACACAGACCCATGTTCTTCATAGATATTGCCGTACCCCGGGATGTGGATCCCAACCTGAACCAGCTGGACAATATTTATCTCTATGATATAGACGATTTAAAAGGGGTGGTTGAGGAAAATATTGCCCTGCGGGGACAGGAAGCCGACTTGGCCCTGGAAATCATTCAGGAGGAAGTGCATAAATTCCAGAACTGGCAGCGCTCCCTAGGCCTGACTCCGACTATTGTGGACCTCCTGCAACAGGGCCAAGATATTGCAGATCGGGAAGTTAGAAAGACCTTAAAAAATTTAGGCCCTGAGGCCGGACCTGAAGTAAGCCAGGCTATACAAACCATGGCTGAATCTCTATACAAAAAACTCTACCACCATCCCATTACCTTTCTAAAGCGCAGAGCCCAGGAAGAGGACAATGCCAGGCATTTCATCTCCCTGACCAGGAGGATGTTCAACCTGGACCAGGAGGAAGTACCCCCAGAAGCCCACGCTTTCCGGAAAAAGAAATAAGCATTTTTTACCCAGGATTATACATGCGCAGCTATTTGATTGAAGAGATTGAACCTGGACGTTTGCAGGCCCTGGCCGACCATCTACAACAAAATGGATACCAGGGGCCTATACAGGATATTTTTTGGTTTGAGCTGCCCTGGGAAGCCCTGAACCAGATACAACAGGAACATCTGCAGGAATGCGGCCCTTATATTGTTTCTCTGGAACTGGGCAAAGACTGGCTCAAACTGGAGCTTCTGATCCGAGCCAGAAACACTTTCCGCTGCAACTGCATCAGTTATGCTGACTCCAGACAGCGCGATTTTAGTATCTCTGTTTTGGAAGACATCCTGAACAAACTGGATATTTGACCTGAATATGGAACTTTCCAGGCTCAACCTGCAGGATATGCCTCCGGAAGCTGCTCATTTCTGCCTACAGGTAGAACGTTTTGTGCATAAAGAGCTGCAGATAAACCTGCAGAACACCAGGCTGCTGCTGGCCATGTCCGCAGGACTGGACTCCACTGCCCTGGCTTTGTGCTGTAAGGCCCTGCAGCACAGATGGAACTGCAGTCTTATTGCTGGGCACCTGGACCATGGACTCAGGCCTGAGTCCAGCCAAGAGGCTGCACAAGTGCAGGAGCTCTGCCTGAACTTGGATATCCCCTGCAATCAAGAATTCAGCAGGGCAGACAGCTATGCCGGGGCCCAAAAAATCGGCCTGGAAGAAGCAGGCAGGCTGCTGCGCTACAGGTTCCTTCATGGCCTGTCCCGCAGATTAAAAACAGATTGGATCCTTTTGGCCCACCATTTAAACGATCTGGCCGAAGACATGATCCTGCGCCAACTAAGAGGAGCAGGCTGGCCTGCTTTGGCTGGAATGCCTGCCCTGGAGGCGAACAGAGGCCTGCTAAGGCCTTTTTTGCTCAGCCCCAAGGCAGAACTGCATAATTTTGTACACAGTCTGGGCCAATCCTGGCAAGAGGATCCTTCCAATCTGGACCAGGGATTTACCCGCAATAGGATCAGGCACAACATCCTGACCAGCATGCTGCAGGAAAACCCCAATTTTCTTCAATCCATTGCCCAACTCTGGAGGCAGGCGGAACTGGACAGGGATCTTTGGGACCGAAAGCTGCTCACACTAAGCAGCCATGAAGTGCAAACCAAGCAGGGAATTCTGCTGCCAGTTGCTCAGCTGCAGGACCTGCATCCTGCCCTGCGTTTACGCTGGTATAAGGATGTCTTACAGAGACTGGACTGCCGGCAGACCCCTACCAGCAACCTGTTTGCTTTGGACAGGGCCTGGCAGGCAAAGGGCCAAGCCAAGACTGTGCAGTTCCCGGGAGGCAGGAAGGCCCAAACCAGCAAAAAAGGCATAGAGTTTTTTTAAAAAATGTCATGGGCTGCCTTGTCACTGGGAATCTTGGATCCGGCTTGCTCACTGTCCGCGCAAAAGCCAAAGTGCGGCCAGGGCCAGGAGCAACCCAAGCAACCTGGACAGGTTTAAGCGCTCTTTAAAAATCAATACCGCGAGCAGCACAGGTACCAGAAAATGCATGCCGTTCACTACTGCCACAATGGACAGAGGCCCCAAAGCCAGAGCCTGCAGGAACATATAAAAGCCAGCCAGATTGAGCAGCCCCATGACCAGACCAATGCTCAAGGCAAGCCTGCCCTGTCCAGGGATTTCTTGGGTCCAGAACATCTTTGGAGCCAGGGCCAGGGTAAACAGGGTGGAAAAAATGTAAGACAGGGCGATAAAAGCCCAGATATCGGTATACTCAGCTGCATATTTGCAGGAAATGGCTGACAATCCCCCAGCCAGCATAGCCAGAAATACCAGGGCCAGGCCTCTAAGCTGCATTCCAGCCAGGAAATCAGTGTTTCTGTCCCTGCCCAAGATCCAGACCGCGGCCAGGGAAAATACCAGGCCCAGGATCTGGCCCGGACTCAGGTTTTCCTGCAGGAAAAGCACAGCAAATATGACCACCAGCACGATATTCATGCGGATCAGAGGGTAAGCAACTGCTGCAGGCACGTACCTTAAAGCCTGGATATGGCAAAGTGTAGCGCTGGCAAAGGTTAAACTGTTGGCCAAAGAAATGAACAGCAAAAACCCGGAAGCTTGAATCTCCTGCAAGCGCCACAGGCAGACACCCGAAGCCAGCAGGGCAACAGTGGCCATAAAGGAAAAAGTGGTCTTGAAAGTACTGCAGTTCTTGGCTGCGGCAACTTTGTACAAAAAGCGCTGGCTGCCCAGTAAAATAAGGGCCAGCAGGGAAAAAAGGTACCAGACTTGCATTGATTTTTTATCTCAACCTTAACGTATTTTCTGCAAGTACTAAACAGAATAACCAAGACAGGAGGCATTATGCAAAAAACAATCCTGGCCTTGGGAGACAGCCTGTGTGCAGGTTTTGGACTACCCCTGCATAGCTCATTTGTCTCCCAATTGCAAAACGCCCTGCAGATAGAGGGCTACCAGGTAAAGATCATTAATGCCGGAATAAACGGGGAGACCACTGCCGGAGGCCTGGCCAGGGTTGAGCGTCATTTAAGGGAAGACCCGGATCTGGTCTTTTTGGAGCTTGGAATAAATGATGGTGCACTGGGCGAAGATCCGGATCTGATTCAAGCCAACCTGGAAGCCATCATCAATAAGATCAGGATCCAGGGCGCCTCAATCGTCCTGGCCGGGACCAGGCTGCCCTTGGATTTTGCAGCACAGTACAGGCAAAGATTTGAACAAGTCTTCAACTCTCTGGCCCAGAAATATGATTTGCCCTTAATACCCGACCTGCTGGCGGGTGTAACAGGCAACCCGGAATTGACCCTGATGGACGGGCTGCACCCTAATGCAAAGGGCGTACAGAAAATGGTCCAGGAGGCCCTGCCTGTGCTGCAAAGGGCTTTGCAGCGCTGTTAAAGACTTCACTTGGAAAAAATTTAGGAAAACAATGCAGACAGCAATCTTCGGTTTTTCAGCCAGCGGCAAGACAGAGCTTTTCCAGGCCCTGACTATGGGACAGAACCCAACCAGGGATCGGGCCATGGTCAAGGTCCCTGAACCCAGGCTTCAACCTTTGGCCCAGCTCTTCAAGCCGGCCAGGATCACCCCTGCGGAAATCGCTTTTCTGGATCTGCCCGGCGCCGGAGGCAGAAGCCAAGGATTGGGCCAGCGAATTTTAAATGCTGTGCGGCCCTGCGACTGTCTGCTGGCTGTGCTGGATTGCTTTTCAGGGCTGCAGGATCCCCAAAGTCAACTGCAAAATATATGTACTGACTTGATCATCTCGGATCTGGCAGTAGCCGAAAAAAGGCTGGAGCGCATTGAGCTGGAGAAAAAAAAGTCCAAGGATTTGCTCCAGCCTGGGGAAGAAGAACTATTAAAGCAAGCTGCTGCGCTCCTGGAGCAGGAAAAGCCATTGCGCAGCCAGCCTCAACTTGCTCAAGCCAAAGAACTTAAAGGTTTTTGCTTTCTGAGCGCCAAGCCCATACTTTATGTCTGGAACATGCGCGAGGACAAATTTGATGGCCAAAAAAAACCAGAATTCCCTGGTTTGGGCGAGGGACATGTCCAGGCCAGCGCACGTCTGGAGCGGGAACTGGCAGAACTGCTAAAAGAGGAGGACAGGCAAGAATTCCTGCAGGAGCTAGGGCTTTTGGAATCAGCCCTGGACAGAATCATCTCCGCATCCTACCGGCTACTTAACCTGATCACCTTTTTGACCGCCGGACCCAAGGAAGTCCGGGCCTGGACTGTACCCCAGGGTGCTACAGCCTTGCAGGCTGCAGGGGTTATCCACTCAGATCTGGAAAAAGGCTTTATCCGGGCTGAAGTGCTTTCCTGGGCGGATTTTAAGCGCTGCGGCAGCTTCAAACAGGCCAAAGAAAAGGGCTTGTTGCGCCTGGAAGGCAAGGACTATCAAGTCCAGGACGGAGACATCATCACCTTTCGCTTCAACGTCTAAACAGCCTTGTCCCTTGCGCAGTATCCTGGAGGTTATAGCCTAAAGCATTGATCTTGGCCCGCAGTTGATCAGCCTGCTCAAAATCATGGCCTGCCTTAGCCTGAAGCCTCTCCAGGACCAGCCTTTGCACTTCCTCTGGCCGGGAACTCTCCGGCAGGGGCAATTGTTGCCAATCCATAATCCCCAGGACAGTGTCCATATCATTTAGCTGCTGCAGAGCCAATCCAGCTTCCTTTGCGCTGAGCCGGGACTGGATGATTTGCTTGTTCAGGCGCTTGCAAAAGGAAAACAAGACCGGCCAAAACTTGTACAGGCCAAGATCCTGCTCTATATGCTCGCTAAGACCGCTTTTAAGGTCAAAAAGGGCCTGTTCTGTCTCTTTTTGTACTTCTCCTTCTTGTTTTACCAGGCTTAAAGCAGCAGCCAGATTCTGCAGCCTGTGCCAATTGTTCACCCACATCTGCAGGCTCTGCTTGCTGTAAACCAGTGGTTTTTTGTAGCTGGCGGACAACAGCCACATGCGCAGGGCCAGAGGCTGCGCCCAGCTGTGCAAAAGGCGCTCCAGGTCAGGGACCTGGTGCTCCTCCTTGCTCTCCAGGCTCTGGACCATCATCCAGATCCCGGGTTCACCTTGCCCTGTGCCGCGCCAAATGGAACGTAAATTATCCAGGTGCGGAAACCGATGCGCTCTGCCTGCCAGCACCAGCTCCAGGCCGGATGTATATTGCCCGGCGGCTGCGGCCATCTGCAGATACCAGCTGGGCCGGACATTACCCCATTTGGCTTTGATGAACTCCCCTTTCTTCAAATCCTGTAATGTGGCTCGCTTAAGCAAGGTAAAGTCCTGAGGATGATCCTTGGCGTAGTCCTCCAGATCCACTGTCTTACCCAGGCTGAGCTTGTCCAGATCAGCATGTACCAGTCTCCCGTAATCTACGTCCCGGACTACATCGTAATACACTGAACGTAATTTTTCATAAGCCAGGCCCTTGTCCAGAAGCTTTTGGCAAAGATTAAGCATGTGCTCCTGCAGGCCGCCGGCCGGAACAAAAGAAAACTCTGGGTGCAGATTAAGTTTGCTGCCCAAATTGCTTAGCCTGGACAAGAACCTGCGCGAAAATTCCTGCAAATCTAGGCCCTGGCCCCGGGCTTGGTCCAGGGCCTGATCATCGAAGTCAGCCACACCAGCCACTGTTTTGCTCAAGACATCTTTGCGAGCCAGATACCTGGCCAGGACATCTGCAAACACAAGCCTTCTCCAATCCTCCATTTCCCCTGGACGATCCGGGGAAGGACCCGGGACAAAGATGCCTACAGGGCTATGGCTTAAATTAGGAAATTCAAGCTGTCTGCTCTGCAGATTATATAAGCTGAGCCCCTGTTTGGCCGGAGTCAAAAACAAGGGGGTACTTAGATAGCGTTCCCCTGAATCAGGAAATATAGTTACTATATAGCCCTCTTCCAATTCCTGGGCTAATTGTATGGCCCCACCCAAGGCAGCCCCGGAACTCATGCCAGCCAATATACCCTGCTTTTTGGCCAGTTCCCGGCACAGGGCAAAGGCTTGCTCATCATCCACATGCAATATGCGGTCCAGTAAATGCTTATTATAGATACCCGGGGGATAAGAGGCCTGCATATTCTTCAGGCCCTGGATCTTATGCCCTGCATAAGGTTCTACCGCCACCACTTGCAGCTTGGAATTGAACTCTTTCAGCCCCCTGGCCAGCCCCATGGCTGTGCCGGAAGTACCCAGGGCACTCACTGCATGAGTCAACATCCCTTTGGTCTGTTCCCAGATTTCCACTGCAGTGGACTGATAATGGGCCTGAATACTGGCTGGATTGTTGAATTGATCCACAAGCAGATACTTATCCGGCTCTTCCCGGGCCAGACGGTAAGCTTCCTCGATGGACCCATCTGTGCTCAAATGCCCTGGAGTGAGCAAGAGCTCCGCACCATAGGCGGACATGATCCGTTTGCGCTCTTCAGATGCAGACTCCGGCATTATCAGCATTAACTGATAGCCCTTGCTGGCACAGACCATAGCCAGCCCAATCCCTGTATTGCCTGAAGTGGCCTCAATCACTGTCTTGCCTGGTGTCAATTCACCTGACTTTTCTGCGGCTTCTATCATGGCCAAAGCCACGCGGTCCTTGACCGAGCCGCCTGGGTTGTAACACTCCAGTTTGACTGCAATTTTCACGGCAGGTTTGGGACTCATCCCTTCCAGCAGGACCAGGGGTGTATTTCCAATCAAATCCAAAATATTCTTGGCTGGCATTGTACTTTCTTTTGCTTGCTCACTGACCTGCCCGACCAAATCCGGGTATATACAAACGCTTTTCCAGTTTCTGCAAACCAAAGCTGGCCAGGGTCACCAATAACAGGTAGTAGGCGCCCGCCACCAGGAAGACCTCAGTGAACCTGAAGGTGCTGGAGGCCAGGTTTTTAGCTTGACCAGTAAGCTCTATGCAAGTAATAATGTAAGCTAGGGATGAATATTTAATCAGGTAAATCAATTCATTGCCGCAACCAGGCAGCGCCCTGCGCAGAGCCTGGGGCACAATAATATATAAAACCGCTTTCCAATGGGCAAATCCCAGAGTCTGCGCCGCAAGCAGCTGCCCCTTCTTAATGGAGAGCAGTCCGCCCCGGATATACTCAGCATGATAGGCGCCTCCACACAGGGAAAAACCTAATACAGCTGCAGTATAGGGCTCAAAATATATGCCTATATTAGGCAAACCAAAATAGAGCACAAAAAGTTGTACCACCAGGGGTGTGCCCCGAAAGACAGTAATATAGGCCCCGGCTAAGATACGCATCCAGCCTGAGCCAAAGACCCGCATGCTGCCAGCTGCAAGGCCCAAAGCCATGCCGGCCACTGCAGAGGGCAAAATCAAAAGCAAGCTGATACTTAGACCTTGATTTAATGCAGGCATTATCTCTTGGAATAAAAATTGGGTATCCATCTAGATTCCGGGCTCAGGTTTCTAGGCTGCAGTTTATAATATTATGTTGATCAGCAAGGTTTTTGCCCACTCCTGATCCTACTCCCCGTAAATCTCGCTTAGCTTATTGCAAAAGGCCAGGGTTCTGCTCTGTATGGCCCCAGCGTTTTCTGCCAGAAGCTGCTCTGGGATACCTTGCTCCACAATGCGGCCCTGGTCCATAAAAAGGATCTCCTGGGCCAAAGTCCGGGCAAAGCCCATTTGGTGTGTGGCCATGAGCATGGTGATGCCCCTTTGGCTCAGATCCCGGATCACAGCCAGTACTTCTCCGATCAGTTCCGGGTCCAGGGCTGAAGTTGGCTCGTCCAAAAGCAGCAACAAGGGATTCAAGGCCAGTGCTCTAGCTATGGACACCCTTTGTTTCTGTCCTCCAGAGAGCTCTGCAGGATACAGATCTGCCTTGTCCCCCAGCCCCACCCGTTGCAGTTCTTGTTCTGCAAGCAGCCCGGCCTCATGTTTGCTCATTTTTTTCACCTTGCGCAGGGCAATGCTTACATTATCCAGGGCGCAAAGATGATCGAACAAGTTAAAATCCTGAAAGATCATGCCCACTTGCTGTCTGAAGTGCAACAGTTCCTTCTTGCGCTTAAAGGCTACTTCCCGGCCATTAAGAAAAATCGCACCCTGATCCGGGAATAATAGCAAGTTTATGCACTGCAAAATGGTACTCTTGCCTCCCCCGGAAGGCCCAATAAGCACCTTGAGGTCGCCTTTATGTAGGCTAAAAGACACATCCTGCAGGATATTTTTGCCCCCCAGTTGTTTGCTCAGACCGCGCACTTCCAGCAGTGGCGCTTCAGGCATGGATAAATCCTTTGCTCTACTTTATATTTTTAATCAGAATAGCCAGGAATGCGCATCCTGTATTCCAAGTATTGTAAGGCCCTGACCCCCAGCCAGGTCAAAACAAAAAAAATTGCACCTGCAGCTAAATACAGCGCCAGATGTTCATAGGTCCTGGAGGCCACGAAATGAGAACGGGACATGATCTCTGAAGTACCCAAGACAAAGGCAATGGCTGAATCCTTAAGCACAATGGAATATTCATTGGACCAGCCCGGAATGGATAAACGCAGGGCCTGAGGCACGATAATGGACTTGATGGCCTGCAGCTCGCTCATACCCAGGGCTCTGGAGGCCTTAAGCTGCCCCTGGGGCAAGGACTGGATCGCTCCCCTGAAAATCTGGGATTGGTAAGCCATGCTGCGCAGGCCCAACACAATAAGTGCGGCTGCAAAGGCACTGATATTGAGCCCCATCAAGGCAAACAAACCGAAATAAAAAAGCAAAAGCAGGACCAGAACTGGTATACCCCGAAAAAACCAGACGTATAGACCAACCAGGCAGCGCAGGGCAGTGCCTCCATAGACCTGGCCTACAGCCATGGGCAGCCCCAGCAAAAGACCCAGGCCCATAGCGCCCAGGACTATAGCCATGGTGACCAGAGCGCCCTGCAATAGATAGGGCATAGCCTGCAGCACTACCAGCAAAGACTCGATCATTTACTTGTCGTCCAGTATGAATATATCAGAGCGGGTTGGGTAAGCTTAAAGCACCCCAATGAAATTGTTTCAACTCCTCCTGCTAAATTTCACCGGGGTGCTCTCGCTGTTAGATTATCTAACCTTATGCACCCGATATTATCTAGCCGGGCAATTCAACCTATTGCCCAGGGTTATATTTTTCAATCAATTCATCCCAATAAGGATCGTTCATCAACTTTTCCAGGCCTTGATTAAGGGTCTGTAAAAGCTGCTCGTCCTCCTTGCGCACAGCATAGCCAAACTGTTCCACTTCGCCTTCAAAGCTGCCCAATACCTTTACCGGCCTGTTGCGAGCAGCGTCAGCAGCCGGGGCATCGTCCATGGCTGCTGCGTCTATCCTACCGTGCACCAGATCAGAGATGGCCAAGGGCGAAGAATCATAGTAGCGCAGATCAAAATTCCAGCCCTCTTCCTTCAGACCCTTTTCCAGCATATCTGCTGTAGTCGTGCCCCGCTGCACGCCTAAGCGCTTTTCCTGATGCAGCGCTTCATCCATGCCAAGTTCTGAGTCATCACGGACCACCAGCACTTGCTGGATCTGCCAGTAGGGGATGGTGAAATTGACCATTTCTTTTCTTTTTTCTGTAATGCTCATCCCAGAAGCAATGAAATCAATTTTCTTGGCCAACAGATTAGGTATTATCCCGTCCCAGTCCATGGGCTGATGCCTGACCTCAAAGCCCATCTCCTGGGCAATCCAATCCACCGCTTCCACATCAAAGCCACTGGGCTCACCCTTTTCATCCACATAGCCAAAGGGCGGAAAGTTGGCATCAATACCATTAATGTAACTTTTCTGAGCTAAGCCGGTAGCGGCAAAAAGCAGCCCAAAGACCATGACCAGCAACAACTGCAGACTCGACTTTTTCATACAGCACCTCCCTTTTTGTTTTTAGCCTAGTTTTTCATTGACGAAAATTCCATGATTTACTGCCCAGATGCAACTGAAAAAACTCAAAAACAAGGCAATAGTTAAAAACAGGGGACTATAATTCATTGATCTTTCTGCCTGCCGGGCACACAGAGATGCTAAGTGCCCCTGCCCTCTGCCCTCTGTCCTCTG
>CAZLUR010000064.1:0-12026 GCA_964562725.1 uncultured Desulfohalobiaceae bacterium
CCTTTGGCGGCTGAACTGACCAATGCGGCATACCGCCGTAAAAAGGGCGACCTGACCTCTTTTTTGAGCGGTGTCCAATCTTTTTTACGTTTTTCGATCTCCTCTTCTGTAAGTAGGGCCTCGATTTTCCGATTTGGAATATCAATAAGAATTCTGTCACCGTCTTGGAGGAGCCCGATCAAACCGCCTTCTGCTGCTTCTGGGGAGATATGGCCAACAGCTGCGCCCCGGCTCCCTCCGCTGAATCTGCCGTCGGTAATTAAGGCCACCTCAGTATCCAGGCCCATGCCGGCGATGACCGAGGTAGGGGTAAGCATCTCGCGCATGCCCGGGCCGCCTTTTGGACCTTCATAGCGCACGACCACCACATCCCCTGCCTTTATCTGATGATTGAGAATAGCCTGGGCAGCATCTTCTTCAGATTCGAACACTCTGGCGCTCCCTTCACTACTCATCATTGCCGGATCCACAGCTGATTGTTTGACAACTGAACCCTCAGGAGCAAGGTTCCCTGTCAGGATGGCAATTCCCCCTTGATGGGCATAGGGATCATCAATGTCCTTGATGACAGTGTAGTCCAAAACTTTACTTTTCATTTCTGCCAGATTGTTTTGCAGGCTTTTGCCGGTTACAGTCAGAACCTCTAAATTCAAAATGTTTTTACGGGCCAGTTCAGTCATGACTGCTGGTATCCCTCCAGCCCGATGCAGATCCTCGATGTGATGAGGACCTGCAGGAGCCAGCCTGCAAAGATTTGGGGTCTGTTGGCTGATGCTGTCGAATACGGTCAGATCAAGGTCCAGGCCTGCTTCAGCAAATATTGCCGGCAAATGAAGCACAGTATTGGTCGAACAACCCAGAGCCATGTCCACTGCTACAGCATTGGTCACGCTGTGCTTGTCCACAATGTCCCTGGGCTTGATATCATTTTCCAAAAGTTTCATGACAGTGGCTCCGGCCAATTTGGCCAGACGAATTCGACCAGCATCAACCGCAGGAATAGTGCCGTTTCCAGGTAAGGCAAGCCCAATGGCTTCAGAGAGGCAGTTCATGGAGTTGGCAGTGAACATTCCAGAACAACTGCCGCATCCTGGGCATGCAGTTTGTTCCATTTCATCCAGCTCCTCTTCACTGGCCAATCCTTTCTTGACCCTGCCCACTGTTTCAAAGACTTTAATCAGATCCACAGCCCTGCCTTGATGCCTGCCGGCCATCATAGGACCACCACTGATAATGATGGCTGGTATATTTAATCTAAGCATGGCCATTAGCATCCCAGGAACGCATTTATCGCAGTTAGTCACGCAGACCAAGGCATCAAAGGGATGGGCGGTTGCCATGAGTTCAATTGAATCAGCTGTGAGTTCTCTGCTGGGCAGGCTCATGCGCATCCCCTCATGGTTCATGGCTATGCCGTCACAGACTGCAATAGATGGGAATTCTATGGGCACTCCGCCGGACATCCTGATGCCGGATTTGACAGCAGAAGTGATGGAATGCAGATGCACATGACCTGGAACAATCTCGTTTGCAGAGTTGACGACTCCCACCATTGGCTTGTCGATTTCATCTTTGGTCAGGCCAAGGGCATAAAAAAGAGATCGATGCGGTCCTTTTTCCAGGCCTGCCTTCATTTTGTTGCTGCGCATAATTTCTCCTTTAGGCTAAATCGGGCTCCGCCTACAACCCAAAAAGATTCCACGTTCAGGGTTCACCGTGAACCATGTTCAACAAGGACTTCAACTCCTCGGAGGCAATGTATTAACTTATTTTTATGACAGTGATTCATGAATAAACACTAAAGTATGTCCCGCAACAGGGAAGCACACTGCTCTGATAGTTCAGGCAGATCCTCTTCAACAGTAATTGCCCCCTTTTCACAAACCGCTTCACAGCTCCGGCACCCCACACATCGATCAGGATAGGCAACAACACTTTTCATCTCGCACAGTTCAAAGACTTTTTGGGGACAAATCTCCAAACATTCTTCACAACCTCTACATTTATCTTGATCCACAGAAGGAATAAAAGGCATTATCTGTCTTTGCTCTAGAAAGTTTTGCCTGCAGCTATAAAACCAAATCTTACGGTAATTTTAAAAACTATCCTCAATCTGGATTTGATATATATTAGATCAACTCGCTGATTTTGGCTTACGTATTTCTTGAATCTTTTTGACTACCATTCGTATCTGCGGCGAAAAAAGAGAGACCGCTGCCAAGAACAACAAAATAGCACTTAGCGGGGTGCCCACCAAGGCTAAGGGGTCATTTCCAGAAATGCGCATGGTCTGCCGAAGGTTTTCTTCAGCAATAGGCCCCAGGACAACCCCAAGAATAAGAGGCGGCAAGGGATATTTCAAACGTTCCATAATAAAGCCAATAAAGGCAAAAGCAATCATGATCCAGACGTGGCCATGGCTGTTTTGGACAGCAAATGTTCCAATTATGCAACACATCAATATTGCAGGCCCTAAGATAGTGTACGGTATTTCAACCACTTTGATAAAATAGGTAATGAATAGTTTAGCCAAGAAGATAATGACCAGGTTCGCCAGAAACATGCCCACGAAAATAGTATAGGTCAGTTCTGGCTGTCTCATAAAGAGGGTAGGACCTGGCTGCATGCCATGTATAAGAAAAGCTCCGAGGATAATTGCCGTTCCAGCGCTTCCTGGGATGCCCAGCGTCAAAAGGGGGATCATAGATGAACTGCAGGCGGCATTGTTGGCAGTCTCAGCTGCAGCAACTCCTTCAGGGGCTCCAGTCCCATATTTCTCAGGATTTCTGGACCATCTGACTGCCTCGCTATAGCTGACAAACGAGCCAGTAGTTGCTCCAACCCCTGGCAAAATGCCAATGAAGATGCCGATCAGCCCAGAACGAATCAGCAAGCCCTTTAATCTATAGAAAAACTTCAAGGAGGGCAGCTTGGCACTGGTCCTGATATCCACTTTTTCGCTTTTAACATGCTCTACAAGTCTTTTGATAAGTTCAGATACAGCAAAAAGTCCTATGATTACGGGAACAAAGCTTACGCCACCCAGTAGTTCGCCGAGTCCGAAGGTGAATCTTGGGGAGCCCACAATCTTATCGATACCGATACAGGCTACAAACAGTCCGATAAGAGCAGCAGTAATGGCTTTGATCTGATTTTTGGTGCCAAAACTGCTGACCACGCTTAGCCCGAGCACAGCAACTGCAAAGTATTCTGGAGAGCCAAATTGCAGAGCTACCTCACTTAGTTTGGGCGAAATCAAGGCCAAGGCTACTGCACCCAGCATTCCGCCAATAACAGAGCAGGAAATTGCAATCCCCAGGGCCTCACCAACTTTGCCTTGCTTGGCCATGGCATGTCCATCCAGGGTGGCGGCAACTGCCTCTGGTGCACCTGGAGTCCGGAAGAGAATACCACTAATAGTACCTGAATAGACTGATGAAACATAAATGGAAACTAAAAGCAGGAGGGCTGGAACCGGTCCCAGTGAGTAACTAATGGGTACAGCCAGGGCCAAGGCCATAGTTCCGCTCACTCCGGGAATGGCGCCAGCAAAAGTACCAATTATTGAGCCAGTTAGTATAAGAAAAATGTGCCAGGGAGCAAAACAGGTGATTAATCCAGTAATCCAGTTTTCCACAAGCATGAATAAATCTCCATTATTTGAGGCAGTCACTCAAAATTTATATCTAAAAGCAGTCAGTCTGAGGGGATCTGTTGCATTGTGTCTGCTCGAAATTTTTATCTTAAATAGTTAGAGCTTGAACTTATAGTTTTGCAGTTTAGGTCTTATTGCGCTGAGATAGCTTTGAATCAGACTCCAAAGAACAGGCTTATATCACGAAATATACCTTGTCCTCTTGGCAGAGGGATAAGAAGCAGCCGGACAAAGACAAAATACGTCAAAAGCATTACGCCTGCTATGGTGAAGATATAGGTTGAAATTTTTCTAGCGCCTGCCACTATCATTATGCTGATGATCAGAAAAGGGGTCAGAAAAATATAGCCAGCTATTCTCCAGAGGAGAACATAACCAATTATACTCATGAAAACTATTGCAAAAGACACCCAGCTAAAAGTGGCCTTTGACTCTGAGACATCAGCTCCTTTGACCCATTGGGCCAGATACCTCGTAGCCAGGATGGCACTGCAAATCATCAGGCCGATTAAAATGATTTGCGGCCAGAACTCCGGACCTATTTCCTCATAGCCTCCAAATGCCTCAATTGTGGTGGAGTGAATATAGAGGTAAAGTGATATAAAAAAAATGCTCAAGCTCACACATATTTCAGCGAACATATTAGTATCCTGTAAATGTTTTCAATCCCCCGGGTGAGTATTGCTTACTCAGTCCCAGGGGGCTATTAGTATGTTATGTATTGCACTTGGCAGGAATTAATTGCCCAACATTTCGGCAAAGATCTCTCTTTCTTTTTTAATCTCTTCCTTCAGCTCCTCGGGGCCCATGTAACCTTCCCGTAAATCGAGCAATCGGTTTTTTTCCATTTGTTGATAGGTGGCTGACTCCATGGCTTTTTTAAACACCTGATGCAAGTATTCAATCTGTTCTGGAGGAGTACCTGCCTTGGCCCCAATTCCTCTCCACCTGCCCATGGTCACGTCCCAGCCAAGTTCAGGGGCTGTAGGAATATCGGCGAATTGCTCTCTTTCAACCCTGCCCTCTTTGAAGACGACCAAAGGCTTGACTTTTTTTTCATCCAGGAGGTCCCTTACAGGACCGAATTCTTCGAACATGGCATCTATATGTCCACCCAGGACCTGGGCCTGCATTTTTCCAGCAGAGTCATATGGAACGTATTTACAATCAATTTCGGCTTCCTGTAGAAATTTATTCACAGCTACTTCGTCGAATCCTGCTGAGCCAGTACCGCCTATAGTCAATTTACCTGGATTTTCCTTGGCGTAATCAACAAACTCCTGGATATCCTTGAAAGGTTCATCTCTGACATTTGCCCTCTCAGTGGAAACCATTATAGTTGCTGTATCATGCTGGCAGCGGATAATAGGCTCAAAATCATCAATTCCCAAAGGCTTGCCTTTATACTTGGCCCTTTCAAGTACGTCATTAATGGGTAGGTCATTGCCGATAGAGGTGATGTTGTGTCCATCAGCTTCTTGTTCCATGGTATAGATCATGGCGTTTGCTCCAGCTGCCCCTGGGATATTGATGATCACCAAATCCGTTGGGAGTATTCCACGGGCCGGAATGCCGATGGTCCTGGCAAATGTGTCTGTTCCCCCTCCAGGTCCATACCAGAGATTCCAGGTAATATTCCTCTCGGGAAAGCCCTCGGGTGGCTCGATTTCAGCAGCCTTTACAGTCGAGCTGAGGCTCAAGACAAGGGCAATAAGGATTGCCGCTACCAGACCGAGCTTTTGAAATGTCTTTTTACCCATACTTGCCTCCCTGTAGTTCTTGTTTTGGTTAGGTTGGATTATAAACCTGCACAAGGATGCTCAAACATCTTTTGGTTTGCTCATCATATGCTTACCATAGGCATCACCTCCTTTTTCTAATTTGCCGTGGATAAAATTGATGTGAAATTTTATTCACAGGGATAAACAATCTTTTTAAACTATTTAGGATAAGACTATTTTTTATCTGGCCACTCTTTACCACTCATAGACAAAGCCTTGCCGTCCAAAATCTCCTTGGAAATAGTCTGGGCTTTGATAGGTGCAGTTATGCGCCTGGTGATGACATGCAGCCTGGCCCCGAAGGAATCAGCGCAGAATTCATCCAGAAACTTGACTGCCAGCTCACTGCCTGTGACAGGTAGACTCGGCCAAAAATAAGTGCAGACTCCCATGGATACCAGGGATAAGGCCTGCACAACTTCTTTATTGCCATTGGCTTCACAAAAACAAGCCCTGATTGGTAACTCGTTTAGGCGTTTTCCTGTAGCATTCTCAAGGGCATTTAAAAATTGACTGACACCGAAACAATTCAGATCAAGGACAGCAGGAGTTTCTACTCCCAGATCTCCTCGCAAAGACTTGACACCCGCCCCAGTTTCTACTTGGCCTTTCGGATTCAGATATCCGTATTTGGCCAGGGCTACACTGGCCTGGCCTTGGGACAGGACCAGAATATCCTCTTTGAGAAATTTGTCAGCCATGGTCAGAAGTTCGTTGTCCTGGGAATATTTGACATTGTTGCCCCCTACTAAAAGAACAATACCTTTGACGGTCTTATTATTAAGTGCAGATGCTATTTTGCCTACATCCAGGGTCTTGTCCGTGTAGCCCATTAGGGCCGGTTCTTTATCGCTAGGGATATTGCGGGTGAAGCCGATTCGGGTCTCGTAACTGCGCTTGGCATCTGCCACGATCTTGGCTGCTGCTTGTTCAGGCTCAGTTTTGACCAGGGTTTCAGTGCTGACCACAGGCACCTGCCATTTCCTGGCAATTTCCTGCAGGGATGGATTGACCCCCTGATCTCCGGCAACAATGAGGTCCACCGCGCCTGTTAACAGCGGAATCTCCTGGGCCCCTTGATTTGTAGCCTGGGGCATGGTCTGTGACCCTTGGACAGGATCTCCGCATACACCGCTGACCTGAACCCCATCTTTGGCAGCCATCATAGCAATGCTCCTCAGCAAAGCAGGGGATACAAAGCCATAGACTACTATATTAGGTTTTTCCTTTTCCAAAACCCCTAAATTAACCTCTACAGGGGTAGTACTTGCCGGCCCGAACACTGCTTGTTTAAGATCAGTTGTTATCTTGTCAGCCAGGCAGCCCAGCAAAGCACACTTGATGACCCATAAAAAAGAACTTTGCGGAGTATGCATCCCGCCTTCCAGTTTTTGTGAGGCCTTATAAAGATCCCGGGCTACACCTTCCGGGCGAACCCCTGTTTTGTCCCAGGCCTCAAGTATGTTTGGGCTCAATCCTTCAAAACAGCTCTCTGGAATGTTGCTATACAAGGCTTGAACCTGTTTGACCAGCTGCCCGGCCTGATCCTTGTTTTTTGGAGAAAGCCTCCCTTGCTCTACCTCATCAGCCAGGGTGGCGGCCTGATCAAGATAGCCCATACTGCCTTTGATGGCCAGCCGCAACAGGGAATGGGCAGCCAGGACATCTTTGTCTTTGCCGCATACCCCAATTTTACTCGAGTCCCCTTTGAACGGATGGCTGATGCAGGGCCCCTGCAGACAATCTCTGCAACTAAGCCCTGATTCGCAAAAACCACATTCTGGTACTTGAGCCTCAAAGCGGTCCCAGACTAGATCAATGCCTTCCTCTGCAGCCAAAGTGATAAACGTTTCTACTGTATTATCCTTAGTTTTCTTTTGGATCAGGTCCATTTTGTTCTCCTTTAATAGTAGCTGGAATATTATCGTGATATTGGCCTTATGACTCAGAGCTTACCAGCTCTTTTCTTTCTACCAGTTGCAGGGCATTAGTGGGGCAAATCTCCACACATATCGGATAGCCCATATTCCGGCACCGGTCGCATTTAACGGCTAGTTTCATGGGTGAATAGGGATTAATAACCCCGAAGGGACAGGACATGACGCACATCCAGCAAGCGATGCAGGTCACATCATTGACATAGACCAATCCGTTTTCATCTCTCATCATACTCCCGTTGGGGCAAGCCTCGATGCATGGAGCGTCTGGGCAGTGGCGGCACTGAAGGGCAAATGACTTCCCTTCTACAAATACTCTGGGCACCGGTTGAGTTTCCTCAAAAAATGACCAGGGCATCTGCTTTGTTTCTGCAGAGATTTCATTGGCGCACCAGAGTTCACACTGATGGCAGCCAGTACATCTATGCTGATCTACCATTATAACTTGCATATGATCTCCTGTTAGGTAAAAATTTAGATTGCAGTTAAAACCAGCACTATAGACCAGTATCCATAAGTTCTTTATATTCTGGCCCTATGAATTTTTCGCTATGCCGGCGGATCAAGGGCAGGAGCTCCATAAAATTAAGTCTGTGACTCAGCAGCAGGGGGACAAATTCATCCGCATCCACCTGTTTTTTTATCAGCACTCCTAAGATGCCGGCCTTTTGCGTATCACCAACCAGTATAGCCCCCACTATACGTTTTCCTTTCAGGACCAGCTTGCGATAGGTGTCTTTTGAGGTGCGGGTCACTTCTTGATAGGCTTCTCCAGCTTCAACTCCCCCGGTCTCAGTTGGTGCATTGACCATACCAATGGAGACTGCGGGCTGACCGATGAAATTACCGATGGAATTCATCCTCAATGAACCAGGATAGGAGACATTCTTGCCGGCCATATTTAAACCCGCAATATATCCCTGTTCAATAGCACAGGGCCAAATAGCGTTAATGCTTTTTTTATCCAAGGCGATGTCGTTGGTTTCCACAACATCACCTGCTGCAAAAACCCCGGCTGCACTGGTGCGCATCCGGTCATTAACTTGGATTCCTCCCAGTTCGCCAATTTCCAGTCCGGCTGATCTTGCCAATTCAGTATTAGGGGTAACCCCTATGGATATGATCACCTGATCGCAGTCAATGTCCCGTTGTTCAGTGGACATTGAGCTCACAGCTCCATTTCCATGAAAACGGACAGCTTTTTCGCCAGTAATCACCTTGATCCCCAGGTCCTCGATCCGCTTGCGGATAATTGAGGCGGCATAATTGTCGAAAACAGTAGGTAGCACATGTCCGAGCTGTTCGACTAAAGTGACATCTATGCCCCTTCGCTTGAGACTGATGCAGGATTCGACCCCTATGCTGCCGGCCCCAATCACTGCGGCCCGTTTGCCTGCAGCATTGTAGATATTTTCAGCGTCCTTCATGGTTTTCAAAGGGTAGATTCCTTTTTTATCCACTCCAGGAATTGGGGGAATAATGGGTTTGCCCCCGGTTGCTATCAGCAGGCGGTCATAGTCGAATTTTTTTCCACTATCTGTGATGATTGTCCGAGAATCAGGATCTATCTCAGAAATCCGAACATTGAGATGGCTGGTGACATTGTAGTCTTCAAAAAAAGTCAATGGCCTGAAATTCAATAATTTTTTAGGCAATTCCTCAGCCACATAATAGGGCAGCAGAACCCTGGAGAAAAGCGGCGTAGCCTCGTCTGTAAAGAGATCAATAGGAGAGCGCTGATCAACGCTTCGCACCGCTTCTACAGCCCTGATGGCAGCAGCGCTACCCCCAATTATGACGTATTTCATTGTTTTAACTCCTTCAATGCTTAATTAAGAGCCTGGCCAGGCTTAGTTTTGCATCATCACTTAATATTCTGAAACAGCTAGTACTCTGACCCAAAAGTTCTGCCTTTAATAGAGGCAGGTTGAGAACATACAAGGTTTCATTATTCCAAAACAAAAATCCCAAATTCGAAATTCCAAATCCCAAACAAATTCGAATAAGAGATAAACTCAAAATTCGAAACAAAGAACTGCAATTATCCGGTTTTGTTTTTCTATTTTTCACGTTTTCGTAAATTGGAATTTGTTTGGAATTTGTTTTTTGTAATTTGGAATGTCCGCGTCAATATCTAGCTGGGTCAATATTCCAAACAAAATTCTATAAAGAAATTGCCATATACGGGTATTAAACTTTTGAGACGCGGTACTAGTATGTTAAGAGTTCCAAGTAGTGATCGATTCTTTTATGGCTTTAGCTTGAATCAAACAGCGTCTCTTTGCCAGTGGTCGTTGCCTTGTCAATAATAAACATGCCTGACCATGTATTTAGGGAGAAGTTTTTTTAATAAATCAGTGGCCCGCGTCAGGTTAAGATTGCCGCAGGAACAGCATTTGGCTAGTTCTTTGCAAGCCCCTTCCATTGTTAGCCGTCCGCGTTTAAGATCACGAACCAGTTTATCAATCAAATTCTCGGCAATCATGGCATGACCGCACATTGTGGTCAGCTCCAGGATCTCATAATCAGGAAGTCTCTCAGTATGGCCCCAGGTACCCAGGGAATATTCCAGGGAATGAATGGTGCCCAGTCCAGCCTCCAGCATGCACTCCTGAACTACGTCAGTAACACCGGAAATGATGATGGAAATCCCAGGCCGGTCCTCCTTGAATTCTTTTAACAGGGCCACGATTTTGTCCTTATTGTCATAGGTGACCTGGACGATGGTTCCATCGGTGCATCTGCCCAGGATCTGGTCCATAGTCGTGGTATGGATATTCCCGGTCTTCATATCCCCCAAATTGACAGGGCCGTGTTTGTGGCACATGCTCAGAAACTTGCGGGTCTTAGGAGCTGAACCAGCCTTGTTAACCCCTGTAGCCGGACAACCCAGTACTACAAAATCATTTTCTAGGCTTTCGCGGTCTCCTCTGCGATGTAAGCTATGGGTCATGTTTTGCCTCCTATATTTGGACAGTCAAAATTTATATTATTAGAATTTGAAATTAATAATCTGCAAAATTAAATGTATAAAAAAGCATATGCTCTATTATCAGAAATTGATATATAAGCTTTTGCCATATATATTTTATGTTTCAGCATAAAACTTAAAAGCTGGTTCTCCAAGTCCCATATTGTTCTTGCTGTTAATGGAATACCAGATGCCAAGATCTTCAAAGATTGGCTTGATTGGGATCTCTCCGTCAGGGGCTACTTTGGTAATTACTTCCACAGTAAAGACGGTATCGACTTCTTTAGCTACCTTTTGCAAGGCAATGAGAACGTTTGAAAGTTCTTCCAGCTTGCATTTGCCCTCAATAATTGCTGACGTAGCTTTTTCGCCAAGAACATCTGGACGCAATTTCCCAGTGTTTTTGTTTTCCATGAAATGGGTGACTGGATTCTCTTCAGCGAAATAATAACCAAGGGGGGCCAGGGCCATAGCAACTTTTTCAACATCTCGAAAATATGCCCCAATGCCAGGCCTACCCAACTCAATACCAACCCCTGCCTCTCCAGGCAAAAAAGTGCCTTTAACATCAGTGGTTTTCATCTCTTCCGTGCCCCGGCCTGGCACTTGAGATCCGGCAAATTCGATCAAAGGATTGCTTAGGATGCCACGGACTTCACGAGGCCAGGTTTCTTCAGGCTGATACAGGGCATTGACTGGGCAGACTTCTGCCCGGAGGCACATCCCGCAGTCTGTACAGGCCTCCTGATCAATCTGAATGAAGATCCGGCCCGGAATGGTTTCATGTTTGTGAAAAGTTTGAATCTTGCCCATGGGGCAATAGGGGATACACCTTTTACACGCAATGCAGTTGTCTTTAATGACTTGCATGCTGCCTCCTTTTCTGCATTAATTATAATTGTTGCAATAAGTTACCGGTTTTAGACGTCCGAGCTATAATCAAGAATCAGTAGGAAATATCCGGTACAAGCAATGAATCTCCTTGTTCTGCTAGTAGCCTATTGGTGTAATTAAAATGCTCCCTCATTTTAGCGGCAGCCAAGCTTGCATCTCCGGACTCTAAGGCTTTATAGACATCCCAGTGCACAGCCACTAATTGGTCTCTTATTTGATTTTTGGTTTTGAAAAGTGCAATTCTACGTTCGTAATGACTCTTACGTAAAAATCCTTCTATGGCTTCAGAGATGAAGATTATAATATCATTATGGGTAGCCTGCATAATTATTTTATGAAACTCAAAATCCGCTTTTGCTCCAAAGTTTTCCTCTTCCAATCTCAGAGGCATACGTTCAACAACTCGTTTTAAGCTAAATAATTCTTCTGGAGTGGCCCTTTTGGCTGCGAGCCTGACAGCTTCGCATTCCATCAGGATGCGGACCTCAAGGACATTTTCAGAGATCCCTTGGTTAAGATAGAGCATCATTTCAAAAAAAGATGCATGCGAGCTCAATTTTGGGGATAATATATAAGAACCCTGTCCTGGAATACTTGTTGTGATTCCAAATATTTCCAATACGCGCAATACCTCTCGAAGGCTGGCCCGACTGATGCCTAGTTCAGAGCACATTGTCCTTTCTGGCAGGAGACGATCTCCTGGCTTGAACTGCCCTTGTCGGACTCTGTCTTTGAAGTACTCCAGAGTGTTATCAAAAACGCCTTTAGGCGAGGCAATTTGATCTTGT
>CAZLUR010000064.1:12126-14341 GCA_964562725.1 uncultured Desulfohalobiaceae bacterium
ACAAATTATCTATTTGACTTACAGCATTTGAGTGCCCACTCCTGCCCCAGGACCGGGAAGGACCCCTGGGATGCGCTGGATGCAAGGATGTCTGCTGGCTATAACAAATTATGTTAAAGAATGAGAAAATAAAGCGAAGAGGCTCGGTTAATAAATTCAGCTTGTTAAAGAAGGTTTTTTTGCCATTAAATTATCCTTGTTTAAGCCTCTCCATATCCTTGACTAAATCCCTAACAGCTTCAGCTGAGTATTCAAGTCCTGACTTCTCTTCATCTTTCAGAGATATCTGAATAATTTCTTCAACACCCTCTGCACCGAGCTTACACGGCACCCCAATAAAAAGATCATGGATTCCATATTCGCCTTGCACCAAGGCTGCACAAGGCAGTATCTTCTTTTGATCCCTCAGTATTGCCTCAGCCATCTCTACTGCTCCAGATGCAGGTGCATAGAATGCGCTCCCTTCTTTGAGCAAACCTACAATCTCTGCTCCGCCCTTGCGCGTTCTGTCCACTAAAGCCTCGATCCTTTCTTTGGAGAGCATTTCTGTTATTGGCACTCCTGCTACAGTAGAATATCGGGGCAAAGGAACCATGGTATCTCCATGCCCGCCTAAGACAAACGCATGCGTATTTTCCACGGACACATTGAGCTCCATGGCTATGAATGCCCGAAACCGTGCAGAGTCAAGCACACCTGCCATGCCTATTACTCGATTCTTTGAAAAGCCGCTTTTTTCATAAGCAACATGGCACATGGCGTCCAATGGATTGCTGACAATGATCAGGATAGCTTGTGGTGCAACTTGAACAACTTCCTGCACCACGGATTCCATGATCTTCATATTTGTCGCAAGCAGATCGTCGCGGCTCATTCCAGGTTTACGGGGGATTCCGGCTGTAATTATCACAATATCAGAATCTTTGGCAGGAGAATAATCTGCAGTAGATCCAAAGATTTTGCTATCATGCTTTTCAATAGGCGCAGCTTCCATGAGATCAAGAGCCTTCCCAGCAGGTATGCCCTCCATGATATCAATTAAAGCTACATCTGCTAATCTTTTTTCTGCAATACGCATTGCTACAGTACCACCCACATTGCCTGCTCCAACAACTGTTACTTTCTTACGCATTATATTTCTCCTTAATTTATTCTGAATAAATTAATCAGTATCAATTTATTAATGCAAGTATAACAAAAACTGTCCCTTGCTCCCCTTAAAAGAGCTAAACAGATACAAAATTATTAATATTGCTTTACGGCTTTATAAAGGTCAGAACAGTCTTTTTCGAAAATATCCTCTTTAACTCTAGCTTCAACATAATTTAAATGCTCTAACATTGCTCGCTGCGCATCATCTGCATTTCTCTTTTTTATTTCATCTACTATTGTGGAATGTTGCCTATAAACTTCTTCATAGCTAATTTTATCAAAATGGGTACAAATATACTTTTTTAGTATATCATAAATAGAAAACATCATATGCATTTGAATTTTATTATGAGCAGCTTTAGCTATTGCCATATGAAAATCTGCATCTTCGCTGCTAAATGTATTAAAATCAGCATACATCAACTTTTTCATAGTTAATATGCTTTCTTCCAGTCGCGGTATATCAATATCTTCTGATGCACGATGTGCAGCATAGTATGCGTTCCAAGTCTCGATATTTTTTCTAACCTCAATTAAATCATATACTGTATTAACATCGTCATCAAGCAAGTGCTTAAACGGATCAACAACATGTTTAGCTGCCAAATGCGTTACCCTTGGTCTGTTCCCAGTCGACATCTCCAGCAAGCCCATACCTATTAAGGACTTAATGGCCTCGCGCAGAGAGGGTCGACTAACCTCAAGCTGTTCCATGAGTTTTCTCTCTGGAGGCAACAACTCTCCAGGCCGAATTTTACCCTCAATTATTAATTCTTTGATTTGATTGGCTATTTTTTCTGACAACTTTTCCTGCTTAATTGGGGTATAAATATTGTCGCTGTTCATTACATTCTTCTTTTTAGATGGTTATACGGTTTGTAGAGCGTTTAGACAGAGCAGACTACAAACTAATTATTACAGCTTTTGATAATATTGCGTAAATGTTGCGCCATGCAAAAATACTTGGCATTTTCCATGCGATCACTTAGTATTGGACTCCCAATGCTACCCAGAGGCAATGATTTGCACATATCATTGCCTCCGGGCCTCTGGACTTCCGTAT
>CAZLUR010000065.1:0-14260 GCA_964562725.1 uncultured Desulfohalobiaceae bacterium
GTAGGGAGGGGCCAGGGGAGGGTTCTTATTAACGATATTTGAGGGAATACAGGACACTAGAGATTTCAATCTATCAGCTCTACCGAGTTGCAGTCCTGGTCAAACAGGATTCAGGGTGAGCCTTGAAAGTGGAGCCTTTTGGGTTGCGGGCAGAGCGTAGTTTAGGATTATTTAAGCCTTGACATTTAAAATGTAAATAGTTACGATTATTATTAACTGTATAACTGTGTTTAGTTTGTAATCAGCTCACATTGAGGCAGCGGCAGAAGTATAAAGAATATTTGCAGGCTGGCCAGCCCTGGGCAAAGAACTTGCAATAACTGGTAATGCATTACTAGGCTCAGGACATCCTGGACCGGGAAAGTGCAAGAAGCCTTGACCCTACATATACCAGGGGCTAAATTGTTTATATCTGCTCTGATCCTCCATTTTAAATTATTAGCTGCTTTCAACAGCCTTAGGAGATGATCATGAAGCTTCAAGGTGCTCAAATTCTACTTGAATCCTTGATTCAAGAAAACGTGGACACCATATTTGGATATCCTGGAGGAGCCGTACTAGACATATACCATCAGATCCCAAATTATCCTCTCAGACATATACTGGTCCGGCATGAGCAGTGTGCAGTGCATGCCGCTGATGGGTATGCCCGAGCCTCTGGCAAAACCGGGGTAGCTTTGGTTACTTCTGGCCCTGGGGCTACGAATACTGTGACTGGAATAGCTACTGCTTATATGGATTCCATACCTGTGGTCATTTTTACCGGGCAAGTGCCAACCAAACTTATTGGCAACGATGCGTTTCAAGAAGTGGATAATCTTGGGATCAGTAGACCTTGTACAAAACATAATTATTTGGTCAAGGACGTCAAAGAACTGGCCCCAATCATAAAAGAGGCCTTTTATTTGGCAAAATCAGGACGACCGGGCCCTATCCTTGTGGACTTGCCCAAAGATGTTATGGCTGACTTTTGTGATTTCAAGTATCCCAAGCAGGTCACTATGCGCAGCTATAATCCGCATCATGAGCCCAATCTGCGGCAAGTGCGCAAGGCTGTTGAGCTGATCAAAAATGCCGATCGGCCCATCATTTTTGCAGGGGGCGGAGTGATCAGCTCAGGAGCCCATGAAGAGCTAACTTGGCTGGCCCGGACCATGCAAATACCTGTAACTACATCTATGATGGGCCTGGGGGCATTTCCTGGCAATGACCCCTTATGCGTAGGCATGCTGGGCATGCATGGGACCTATGTGGCCAATATGAGCATTAATAACTCTGATCTGCTTATTTCAGCCGGAGTTCGTTTTGATGACCGCGTAACAGGGAAACTCCAGACTTTTGCCCCTGATGCAAAAATAATCCACATAGACATTGATCCCACATCAATTCGAAAGAATGTTTTTGTGGATGTACCCATTGTTGCAGACTGCCGTCTGGCATTGCAGGCTTTGCAGGCAGAAATCAGTAAAGCTATGCAGCCTGAAAATCTGGGCAGCCAGTATGCAGCATGGAGGGAGAGAATTTCTGCCTGGAATGAGTCCCAGCCTCTGAATTGTCCAGAAAGTAAAGGCGCAATCAAGCCTCAACTGGTGGTAAAAAAACTGTATGAGCTCACCAAGGGTGAAGCAATCATCACTACTGAGGTGGGTCAGAACCAAATCTGGGCCACACAGTTTTTTCAATACCATAAACCGAGGACTTGGATTTCTTCCTGTGGTCTGGGGGCCATGGGTTACGGGTTTCCTGCAGCCATAGGCGCTCAGATCGCATTTCCAGACCGCCTGGTTATCGACATTGCCGGGGACGGGTCCATACAAATGAACAGTCAGGAACTGGCCACAGCTGTGTGCTATAACCTGCCGGTAAAGATCATTATTTTAAATAATGGATATTTAGGTATGGTCAGGCAGTGGCAGGAACTCTTTTACGACCGGAACTATTGCTCAACATGCTTGGACCATAATCCAGACTTTGTCCTTTTGGCTCAGGCCTATGGCGCTGAGGGATACCGGGTGCAAAAAGAGCAAGACCTGGAGCCTGTGCTAAGGCAGGCCCTGGCTTCCAAAGCAACGACCATAGTGGATGTTATTGTGGAAAGGGAAGAAAACGTTTATCCCATGGTCCCGGCAGGTGCTGGATTAAGCGAGATGCTTTTGGTGTAGCAGCATAGCTTGAGATTTATCTTTAAAACATAATCGGCTCAGCATAATTGGAGGATAAATGGATGACAAAAAAGACTCAGCTAGTAAATGATTTAGAATCAATTGTGGGTAAAGGTAACGTACATCATGAAAAAGCTGCCTTATGTCATTATGAGTATGACGCATCTCTTTATCGTGGATGCCCCAAAGCAGTTGCATTTGTGGAAACTCCAGAGCAGGTCGCTCAGTTGGTGAAATATGCTAACACACATAATATAGCTTATGTAGCCAGAGGATCAGGTACTAATCTTAGTGGCGGAACCATCCTTGAAGACGGATTGACCATTGAAGTAAGACGCATGGACAAAGTCTTGGATATTGACTTAGAGAATATGACGGCTTTAGTTGAGCCAGGAATCTATAACTTAACCCTGCAAAATATTTTGGCTGAATATGGTTGTTATTATGCTCCGGATCCAGCAAGTCAAAAAGTTGCTACCCTTGGAGGAAATGTGGGTGAGAACTCTGGTGGACCCAAATGTCTAAAATATGGAGTAACAAGCAATCATGTGCTGGGCCTGGAGGTAGTCCTGCCCAATGCAGAGACCGTATGGCTCGGTGGAGAGTCAGCTGATCCTCCTGGACCTGACCTTGTTGGCTTATATGTAGGCTCTGAAGGAACATTCGGCATTGTGACCAAAATTTTAGTACGTATCATGAAATTGCCTGAAGACGTGATCACCATGCTAGCAATATTTGACACTATTGAAGAAGCGGGACAAACAGTCTCTGATATAATCGCCCAGGGCATAATCCCTGTTTCTTTGGAAATAATGGATAATCTCGTGATTCAGGCAGTTGAAGATTCTATCAATGCCGGTTTTCCTCGCGAAGCAGAAGCAGTTCTAATTATTGAGTTAGATGGTATAAGTGACGGAATTGAGGATCAAGCTGAAAACATTAAAGAGATATGTCATAAAAACAATGTAGTTGGCTTTTCCCGGGCCAAAGATGCTGCAGCCCGTACAAATCTGTGGGCAGGCAGAAAAGGTGCCTTTGGCGCAGTTGCCCGACTTCGCCCTAGCTATCTCTGTTGTGATGCAACCGTTCCACGCACTCAACTGCCAACAGCCTTATCTGCAGTAAAAGAAATTTCCAAGAAATACGAGTTGCCCATTGGAAATGTTTTTCATGCCGGTGATGGCAATTTGCATCCTTTGATTCTTTTTGATGACCGGGATCAAGATCAGTTGAGCCGGGTACACCAGGCTGGTAGCGAAATCATGCGCAGGTGTGCAGAAATTGGAGGCACTATAAGCGGTGAGCACGGCATTGCCTTAGAAAAAAAGGAAGACATGTACGCCATATTTTCCGAAGATGATATGAGGTTTATGCAAGACTTTAAAAAAGCTATAGATCCACGCGACCTCTGTAATCCAGGAAAGATTTTTCCAGACAGTCTGTCTTCAAAGCACTAGTGTCGCGTCAATTTCCTATTCTCGCATCTCAGGGAAAGCCCGCTTTGTTGCTAGCTCCCCTGCTTGCCGCCTGTCTTCCAGGCGAAAGGGAAAGGTTAGGAGATGGTTCATAATGTGCGACACACGAGATGCGTCAAGTCACTAGAACGCTACAGACTGCGCCTGCAAAAAATATTTTTGTAAGTGCAGTGTAGAATTATTTCAGGCCTTCAATCTATATTTATAAGGAGTATTGTGTTTCTATGAATACAGAGCAAGTCCCGATCAATCAAGCTGGAAAAGAACTGGATAGATTAGGAATCGAATACAAAACCATTGAAAGGCCAAATAGCCTTAACGAACTCCAATCCATAGTCAAAAGTGCGACTAAGACACATGCGCATATTTTTCCTGTAGGCGGAGCGACATCCTTGGGACTGACCAATCTCCCTGAAAAGATAGATATCTTATTAGATATGAATGCGTTGGACGAGATTGTGCATTTTGATGATAAAAACTTGAATATGACAGTCCAGGCAGGGCTCTCAATTGATGCAATATCTGCTTTTCTTAGTGCTCAGGGACGGGGATATATGCTGCCTTTGGACCCTATGTATTCAAATAGAGTAACTATTGGAGGGGTGTATGCTGCGAATACAAGTGGACCACTGCGCCATTTTTATGGGACCATTCGAGATCAGGCTCTTGGAGCCGGGGCTGTTGATACCCAAGCCAGAAAGGTCAAATTTGGAGGCGTAACAGTCAAAAACGTTTCTGGATATGATTTGACTAAGTTTTTTATTGGCTCATATGGGAGCTTATGTATTATCCATCAGATTTCACTGCGTATTTTACCTTTTCCCCAGGCATTTTCAGCCTGTGAAGTTTATCTTGACCATGAGGAGCAGGCCAAAGCATTATTATCAGAATTACGCCAATCGGTTTTGATACCGTCCGCAGTTGTACTATTTAAAGACAAACTTGATAATGCACCGCGGGTAGTAATCGGGTTTGAGGGTCATCCCAAGGCAATTGAGCGCCAAAATCAAGATGTAGCCCTAATGAGTAAAAAACAAGGCGGAAAATGTGAGGTACATACAGGGCGAGACAACATGATGCAAAGCTTAAAAAGAGGCTTTAACCCTGTTGCTGACCAAGACCCTCCAGCAATATTGAAACTGACTGTTCCCATTGGGCAAGGTCCTGATACCTTTGCTGAGCTGGCCAACATTACCCAGAGGCATAACTTTGAGGCCAAAGTAACCTTATTGGCGGGCAATGGAGTTTTGCATATTCATTTGCATTCCGCAGATGGAGCAGAAGAGATATCTTCCTATGCCAATCAGCTAAAACATATTATAGGGCTCAAGCAAGGATATCTGATGTTTATTAAGGCGCCGCTTGCCGTTCTTAAGAATTTAGAAAGACAAAGGGACGAAAAGGTTCGCAACTACTTGCTCCAGCCCATCAAATCCACGCTTGACCCTAAGGGTCTATTGCCTCCCTTGATGTTGTAGGCCATTCTCTTTAGTCTTTTGCAGACGAATTGCGTCAAAAACTCATAACATATTAAGATACAGTATTATTCAATTATTTTTTTAAAGATTTTTACTTTTAGATTTTGCAGTTGCATTATTATAGGAGATGGAGGACTATTTCATGAAATCTGAACTACAGACTGTTTATGATGAATGTGCCCGATGCAATAGATGCGGATTTTGCCAAGCTGTATGCCCAATATTTGATATTACTAAGGACGAAAGGTCTGTAGCTAGAGGGCATAACTCTTTGGTGAGGAATTTGGCTGAGGGGAAACTAAATGTGAATAAAGAGCTTAAAAGCCCTCTTTTTGAATGTCTATTGTGCAAGTCTTGTGCGGTTAATTGCTTCCCAGGCGTAGAAACACATAAGATTGTAGTACAAGGACGGGCTGAATATTTGCGACAGGCAGGTCAGCCTAAAATTATGCATTTCTTATTCCACAGCCTTTTGCCAGATCATAAGAGACTAGGGAAATATCTCAAACCTGTCGTTTTAGGTAAAAATACCGGCATGAGTAAGCTGGCAAGGACATTGGGGGTCTTAAAATGGTTTCGGCGTGATCTGGATAAGGCTGAAGAGATAGTGCAAAAATTACCGACTAAATCATTTCGGGATCGTCTGCCCAATATAAATCTTTCTCCTGAAAGTCCAAATGCCAAATTGGCTTATTTTGTAGGATGCGGCTTTAATTTTGTTCTGCCGCACTGCAGCGAAGCAACAATAGATGTCCTAGTGCGACAAGGAGCTGAAATTCAGGTCCCAAATACTGGGTGCTGTGGTTTACCAGCTTATGTGTATGGAGATTTGGAAGCAGCAAAAAGAATAGCCAAGAAAAACATTGATCAGTTGGATAAGCTGGATTTTGATATAATACTTACTGAATGTGCCAGTTGTTCATCCTTTTTAAAGGAGTATGCTGAACTTTTAGCAGATGAACCAGATTGGGCTGAAAGGGCATCAAGGGTATCGCATAAGATAAAAGGGTTTAGTGAATACATGGTAGATAAGATGCCTAAGCCAAAACAAATTGACCAAGGATCGCTGAGAGTTACTTATCATGATCCGTGCCACATGTGTAGGTATCAAAATATTACCCAAGAACCTCGACAACTCTTGAAGCAAGCCCCAGGGGTTGAATTTGTGGAATTGCCTGAGGCAGATCTTTGTTGTGGGGCTGCAGGTAGCTATAATATAATGCATTATGAGCAATCAATGGTTGTTCTGGATCGGAAAATGAAGAATCTGCAAAGACTTGAAGCTGACGTTTTGACTACTGAATGCCCTGGATGCTGTATACAGCTCAGCTATGGCGTAAGAAGATTCAATTTACCAACCAAGGTTCTGCATATCAGTGAGTTGTTGCGGGAGCGGTATTGGGGGATTGAATCAAGTCAAACTACGCCCAGACAGTAAAATTAGATTGGCTCTACAGGCCGGACTCTTGACTCAATCAGGTGCCTGGATAGGGGCTGGATTGCGCAAAAGGTGGTGTTCGTGGCAGTAGCTATCGAGCTCAGAAAGGTGAGCATATTTTCTGCAACCTGTATTTTGTCCGAGTTCTGGCTCTTTGAACAGCAAACAGGAGTTAACTGGATTCCTCCTTGGGGTGTATGGCCTGGGACTTGTGTCCTTTTGATCTGGAGGAACCAGATTTTGATGATTTTTCTCGTATCGAAAGCTTAACAGCTATAAAAATGATTATATATATTAAAACAATAATTCCAAGCATAAACGCAACATAGATTTCTTTCCTGGTCAGAAGTATTTCGAATAACCATTGCATGTTCTAGCTCCTTATCAAATTGCTCTCTTTAGTCATTTACCCCAAGAATCTTCTCCTCTGGTATTTCAAAAAGGCAGTGTTCAAGTCGCATCTTATCCGTCCCCTTTTTAAAGCAGCTAGTCTTCCTCGGAGTATTCTTCACCGCCGCCTTGCACCTCGTTTACGAAGACATTATCCACACCTTTTATGGCCATATAGATCCAAAAGCCAATTAGCGCCAATACAAAGGCTGCGCAGATATAAAGCACGGAATTGTAGGGCAAGACGAACATCCTACCGCTGTAAGCGATAATAGCCATACTGAGAAGTAGCCCGGCAAGAGTAATCCAGGCTATAGTTTTTAATATCTTTTCGCTGTTCTCAAAAATCCAGGACATAAGTCTTTCCTCCTGTTCAGGGCATTTCTACAGGCCTGGACTGGCTGGTTGACTACAGCACCCCGGCATAACCCTTGAAATGCAGGTCCTTGTTGTTTTCATGCATCACCCGAAACACTTTGCTCAGATCCGCGCTATTGATCAAGGAGAACATGTAAGCTCGGCCTCTGGCCAATCGGAACCGGACAAAAACAGTGGGTATCAAGTATATCTTAGGGCTTTCCACAGCATAAACGTCAGTTGGTTTCAGGTGCTGAATCCCACGCAGGCTTTTCAGTTCGATGTCTCCGCTATCGCTGACCACGATCCGGTATGCTATGCCCAGACACCAGTACCAGGTGTAGATTATCACAAAACCTATCATCACAAGCTGCCCAACAGGCCATTGGGCGCTGATGGCCTTGACACTGATCAGGGAGATGGATATCAGGGTCCAGGCTGTCAGCAATCCGTAAAAAGTAAGCACAAATGACTGGGGGGCTACGTAAACACTAGCTTCCTTTGTTGCCTTGGATATATTTTCCATCAATTAACACTCAGTAAAGTATGCCTCTGCGCGTCATTTACTGCCAAGACTGCGCATTACATGATCCCTGACAGGCGCTCTGAATGGCATACTTGACTTAAATCAGAAGAACCGGTCAGGGAGAATCAGCGCGATTTGTGGGAAAAGCAGCACAAGACCCACACCCAGTATCTGTAAAACAATAAACGGTAACGCCCCCCACCAGATGTCAGTGGTTTTGATGTTGGCTGGTGCCACTCCCTTCAGGTAGAAAAGAGCGTAGCCGAAGGGGGGGGTCAGAAACGATGTCTGCAGGGTTACAGAAAAAAGCACGCCGAACCATATGGGATCAAAGCCCAACTGACGGACAATCGGTCCAAAAATGGGCACCGTGAGCATAATGATTCCAGTCCAGTCGATGAACATGCCAAGCAAGACCAGGATACCCTGCATGACCAGGATAATCCCGTAAGGGCCAAGCCCGGTTTCCAGCAACATGTTGGACACGAAAGTCGCACCACCGCTCATCACATACAAAGAGACAAAAATATTGGCCCCGAACATGGTCCACAAAACCATCGCTGAGGCTTTTAAGGTCTGTTCAGCTGCATTCAGGACTCCTCTCACCTGCAGTTGTCTCTGCAGACCGGTCATGATCATTGCGCCCACAGCTCCAAGGCCAGCCGCTTCCGTGGGGGAGGCAACACCAATGATGATTGTACCCAGAACCAAAAAAATGATGACAATCGGTCCAATCAAGGCTGCCAGCATTTTGATACGCACTAGCAGATTTACCCTGTCCTCTCTGGGTACAGGCGGGCCCAGGGAAGGCTTGAAATAGGTCCTGATCGAAATATAAGCTATGAACAGTCCTGCCAGCATTAAACCAGGAAGAATGCAACCGGCATAGAGTTTGCCAATGGAGCTCTGATCCACCAGGCCATATACGATCAGCAAGACGCTAGGTGGTATGAGTATCCCTAATGTTCCTCCAGCCACAATCGCACCGCAGGATAGCTTTTTGTCATAATTCCGCTTCAGCATCTCTGGTAGGGCGATGATGCCCATGGTAACAATCACAGCGCCGATCACGCCAGTCATGGCGGCCAGAATCGCGCATGCAGCCACAGTAGCTGATGCGATTCCGCCCTTAATACCGCCGATCCACTGGTAAACAGTCTCGTACAGCCGGTTTATAATTCCGGATTGCTCCAGGATGCAGGCCATAAAGATGAATAGCGGGATGGCAGCCAGCAGGTAGTTTCCCATCAGTCCGAATGTGCGCGAAGCCGCTAAAGTGACGGCCGCGGGTGACTGGACCAGGGCAGTGAAAATGACCCCAACAGAACCGCAGGCGAAAGCGACAGGGAGTCCCAGTGCAAGCAGGATAATCAGGGACCCGAACATCAAAATGGTCAATAATTCGATTTCGATACCCATCAAATCTCCTTTCCTGTAATTGCTATATGCATATCCCGGATTGTCCACACCACATGCTGGAAGAACAACAATAACGCGCCCAAAGGCATCATGAACTTGACCGGATATAAGGGTGGGCCCCAGTCAGTAAATGTTCTTTCGCCAGGGATCCTGAATCCAAAAAAATCACCCCCTCCGCCCATTGTCTGGGAGCTCCAGTAAAAGTCCCATGAGGTGTACATAAACGCGATGATAAAAATGAAAAAGAAAATACTGGTGAAAAGGTCGAAAAATGCCCTTGTTCTTTTTGATCTTGTGATATAAAAGGCATCCACCCGGACGTGTGCCCGGTGATAATGACAGTAGCCAGCCACGAATATATATTGCATGGCAAACAGCAGGGTCATCAGTTCATGGCCCCAGTTTGTGGGCAAATTGAACAAATGGCGCATTATAACCTCAAAGGTGATCACCAGCACCGCAAATAACAGTACTGCTACGTTCAACTTGCCGATGAAAATATTGGTCTTCTCCACAATAGCCATGAATTTTTTCAATTTCTGCATATCATCGCCTCATGCTGTGCTGAATTGCGAAGGGAAATAAACAGGGCACAAAAACATAGAAAGGGAGCAGCATACCTGCTCCCTTTTGTCCCACTTAGGCGTTTTTAGAGTTTATCAAGATCAATCTTTTTGCCGTCCTCGTCCACCAAATCTTCCTCACTGTAATAGCCAATCACCGGGGATTTCATGAATTCCCACTGGCTTTTGAAGGCCTTCATCGCCAGCTCGGACTTTTGGGCCCACTCCACCCACAGCGGGGGCGCAAATCGTCGGAACTTATCGATGTCTTCTTCACTGAGGCGGATCAGCTCCACACCCTCCTTCTCGTATTGTTCCCAGGCCCATATGTTGGCCTTCTGGATGCCGGCGTACTGATCCCAGGAATGCCACTTTACTGAAGCAATCAGTAGGTTCTGCAGGTGTTCCGGGATGTTGTTCCAGACCCTCATGTTAATGTTCAAGCTCATCAAGTCCACGGGCTGGTGCAGGCACGGCGTGGAAGGCGGACCCATGATGATATAATCTGCGACCTCTGCGTATCCCAGGTTGTAATTCACAGCCGGTCCCACAAAGTCGGCGCCGTCGATAACACCCCTTTCCAGTGCCGGGTAGACTTCACCGCCGGGTAGCAACACCGTGGAGACACCGGCAGCTCGATAGATATCCGCAATGATGCCGCCAGGGTAACGTAGTTTTTTGCCTTTGAAATCCTCAAAAGAACGGATGGGCACCTTGGAATGGATCAGGTTCAGGTCGTGCTGGATGGTGCCTACGAAGAACATGTTGTGACTTCCGTAGGCTTCCCGGGCAATCTCATTCCCTCCGAGCTCTTCATACCATATCTCCCACTGGTCTGGACGATCCAGTGCAAAGGGGTAGGAGGACAGAAATGTGGCCACAGGAATTTTTCCTGGCCAGTAGACGTCAAAGCTGTGCATGCCCTCAAACACGCCTGACTTGACAGCATCAAACATCTCAAAAGTGCCCACGATGGCGCCGGCCGGGTGTGGCTCCACCTTGATCTTGCCCTCTGTAATGTTGCCTACATACTCAGCCCAATCCTTGAACTTGTCGTAGCCAACTGTTCCAGCATCCCAAGCCGTCTGGACCTTCAGGGTGATCGGGCTGGCAGATGCATGCCTGGCAAAATAAGGCATGCCCACTGTGCCCGCTGTGACACCTGCCACCACCGCAGTCTTCAGAAACCCGCGACGAGACACGTCCTTACCCTTGTCCTGCGAGACATTCTGGGCCTCAGGGACGTCCTGTGTCTGGTCTTGAGAGACATTCTGGGACTTGTCTTCTTTTTTCAGCTTGCTCATACAATACCTCCTTTAAAAAGGTGAAAAAAGAGTGCCACTTTCCACCAGCTTTACTGGAATTCAGGGTTGATGACCCAAGTGTCACCCCAAAAATAAGCCCAATGCTTATTTCCCTTAATTTGCCCGCTACGGCGGAACACTAAAAGCGCCAGCCATAACTATTTGGGTTAAATAGATTTCAGTTACGACATATATCAAACTTGATTTCTATCAACTGACCTAATTAATGTCTTACCAATATGAATTGTGTCTGTCAAGTGAAAAGTACTAGCAGATTAACGTTGCCAGAAAACTTTTTATGGATTTCAGTTGGTTAATAAATTAGGCTTACTTACCATTAACTGACCTTAATAAAATCTTACCAATATGAACTGTGCGTGTCAAGAAAAAAACGCTGGTGATGAGAGCCTTTGAGGAACTGTATGTGCTAGCTGCGAATTCTGTGCAGATTATACTCTCATAGCCTTTATTTATATTTACTGCTTGCTGAGTTTTTAGTCAAACACTATTTACCAATCAAGGCCCAGGAGTTATTGTGTAGCCTGTCAGGATTTGGTTAGGCTTTAATCAGCAACAATTTCTTTAATGTAACGTTAAATTAGGAGGTTAAGAAGATATGGCTTTCAGATTAGTGGGTATTGGCGGTTTGGGGTTGATGCTCAGTCCTGCTGCGCAGCACCTGAAAAAAGGAGATACTGCTCGTTTTTTACGTGTCCATGACCGGGGCACCGAAGATCAAAGACGAGATAGATGCAGGCAGGCCTGGAAAGAGCATGGGGCTGAATTAGTCAGAGACTACCAAAGCCTGATTGGAGACGGAGAGTTTGACGGTGTGGTCATTTGTGCAGGCAAGAACGGGGACGACCTGGAAATCATTCGCTCTTTAAGCCCCCTTATCCAACAACGCTGTGTTAACCCCCCTTTTGTTCTCCATCTTTCCACGGTGAGCTCTGGGTTTGTGCAGGCTGCACATACTTTTTTTAAAGAAATGGACATACAGTACGCCAATTATCCTCTGACTGGAGGATCGGCAGGGGCAGAGGCGGGCACTATGCTCATTCTGGCCAGTGGTGATCCGGATTTTTTTAGACAGCTTGAACCTACCCTTGCCTTGATGGGCAACCCCAAGTTTTTTGGAGAAAAGGTCACAGCCAGTGCCGAGGTCAAGCTCATGGGTCAATTGATGGCCTTTAACGGCTTGAACGGGATCTGTTCTGCAGCAGCTCTTAAATCGGCTTGTTTTCAGGAGCCGCTTGTAGGTGCTGAACAGGCTGATTTCTTTGACTTTTTAAATAACGGAGCCGGAGGGACCAGGCAGTGGGATGTGGCTTTGAGCCTGGCGGTCCGGAATGATATTTGGGACCAGGGATTCATGCTTCAACATGCAGTGGTTGATGCCATATACGCGGCCCGGCTCTGCCAGGAAAAAGGGTTGTCCTTGTTGTGCAGCATGCCCATGATCAGCACCAGCCTGGCTTTTTCCTATTTGCTGAACAAATATCCGCACACCCCGCTTGCTACCCATGCTATAGTCCGGGAGATGCTAAGAGAAAATGCATCCGGGATAGATTCCTTACTGCGGGAGCGAATGGACTATACAGATTCCGAGGCGAGCCTGGAAAACTGTATTGCCTCCTTGCCGAATAAGATCAGGAAAACAGTCTGTCTGGATGTTGATCAAGACAGTTTCAGGGAATAGCAGAAAAGGCATTTGTATACATGCAGAAGCTAATGCCGCTCTCAGATAAATAATGATAGGGCCAAGTGTCTGGCTGCCATCCGGACACTTGGCTTGAAATGATTCCTTAGCCAACTGCTATTGCACAGAAGCGCTCAGGTAATCCATGGCAGCGGCGACCCCTCCTGGAGTAAAAGGGGTATTGCTCAAACGCAGTCCCATCTCCACTCCGGATAAGGTCCCGGCGAGCATCAAGTCGTTGAAGCTTCCCAGGTGACCGATCCGAAAAACGCGGTCAGCAAGTTTCCCCAGGCCACTGCCGAGAGACATGTTAAAATTTTCCAAAGTCAGTTTACGAAACAAATCGGCACTGGTACCAGAAGGCATAAGAACAGCTGTCAGAGTATTGCTGTATTCTTTTTCGTCGGCACAAAGAATCTCCAGGCCCCAGGCTCGGACAGCCCGGCGGGTAGCCTCGGCATGCCGGGAATGGCGAGCGAATATATTGGCCAGGCCTTCTTCTTCCAGCATGGAAATAGACTCCTGCAGTGCATAGAGCAAATTGGTTGCTGGAGTGTACGGGAAAAACCCTTTTGGGTTTAGCTCAAGCATGGCTGTCCAATCCCAGTAACATCTTGGAAGTCTGGAATACTCAGCTGCTGCCAAGGCTTTGGGACTGATTGCGTTAAATCCTAGACCCGGAGGGAGCATCAGGCCCTTTTGCGAACAACCTACAGTTACGTCCACTCCCCATTCGTCGTGTCGATAATCAATAGAACCTAATGAAGAAATGGTGTCCACCATGAGCAATGCCGGGTGACGACAGAAATCAATTGCGGCACGGATCTCTGGAATACGGCTGGTTACCCCGGTAGAGGTTTCATTGTGCACTACCATCACGGATTTGATATGCAGCCCCTTATCTGCAGAAAGTCTTTCTTCGACTACAGCAGGATCCACCCCATGACGCCAGTCACCAGGAATAAATTCTACATCCAGGCCCAACTGGGCAGCCATATTTTTCCAAAGGGTGGCAAAATGCCCTGTTTCAAACATGAGGACCTTGTCTTTGGGCGACAAAGAATTAACTAAAGCTGCTTCCCAGGCACCTGTTCCGGATGAAGGAAAAACAACCACGTGGTTTTCTGTCTGGAAAATCCGTTTGATGCCTTCTAGTACATTTTGGGTAAGGCCGGAAAATTCTGGTCCTCGATGGTCAATAGTCGGATAACTTAAAGCCCTGAGGATGGGTTCTGGGACATTGGTCGGCCCAGGTATCTGTAAAAAATGTTTTCCATTCTTTTCCCTCATCCATCACCCTCCTTACAGTTTCAAGCCTGTATAATTGGATCAATATGGGTTGAGTCTGTGTCAGGGGCTACTCAACCCATACTGATTATTTTTTAAAAACCGCGCCTTTGGCGGCTGAACTGACCAATGCGGCATACCGCCGTAAAAAGGGCGACCTGA
>CAZLUR010000066.1:0-13531 GCA_964562725.1 uncultured Desulfohalobiaceae bacterium
GCCCGCCCATTCTGCTGCTCTGCGGTTTATACTGGAAACCAGGCCCTGTTGGTCTAAGACCAGGAGTCCGCTGGCCATCCAGTCCAGGACCTTGGATTTGATACCTTCTGAGCGGCGCAGCAGCTGTTCCTGCTCAGCCAACTTGAAGAGCAGCCTGTTCTCCCTGCCGTAGCCCATGTTCAGTAAAAGCAGGACCAGGGCCAGGGCCAGGATCTGCAGGGAGATGAAGTATACTTGTTGAGCAGGATCCAGAGCTGTGCCTGGAGGCAAAACATACAGGTACATATCCCAGGCAAAGATTCCAACCAAGAACAGGCTGCAGCACAAGGTGAGCCATTTGGCGGTCTGTATGCCCAATATCCGGCCATATAAAAAGATTAAGGCCAACAAGAGAAAAGAGAAATGACTCTGCAGTCCGCCTGTGAGTAAAATTAAAAAGCAGGTCAGACAGACGTCGGCCAGCATCTGCAGTCTGAAAAAAAACAAGCTGCTCTGGAAAAGGGGCCAGCTGAGTAGAAAAAACAGGGTCAGCGCAAAACCAATGACCAAGAATATAGTATATGTGGGCTCAAGGAAAAGCCCCAGATATGGACTTTGTTGTCCCTGGTCCAACCAGGCCAGTCCCAGGGGCAACAAAAGGAGGATCAGGATACAGAGCCGGAAGAAACAGATCCGGAGCAGAAGCTGTTGCAGATGGGATCTGGCTTTTGTTTCCAGATCAGAATTAGCGGGCACATTCTGTTTCCTGGCCATGCATCTTTTCCATTGCGTGTTGAAGTGCGGGTAGGATGGAGGTCAGATTTTCCTGCACAGCCTTAGGACTGCCCGGCAGATTGACGACCAGGGTCTGATCCAGGATGCCGGCCACTGCTCTGGAAATCATGCCATGAGGGGTATGGGCCAGCGAGGCCTGCAGCATGACCTGTTCAAAGCCTGGCAGTGTTTTGTCCAGTACGCTCAAGGTGACTTCCGGGGTGATGTCCCTGGAGGTCAAACCTGTCCCGCCAGTGGTAAAGACCAGATCGAAGTTTTGTTCCAGGCAAAGATTGTTGAGCAGTGCTTTGAGCTGAATACTTTCATCCGGGAGCAGAAAACCCTGGACAAGATCCAGGCTGAGCACTTTTTGTACTAGTTGGGGTATTAAAGGGCCGCTTGAATCCTGACGTTGGCCTTGATGCCCCTTGTCACTCAAGGTGACCCAGGCCAGGGAATAGCCATTTTTCCAGAAGCGCCAATCCATCAAGCCCGGAGTGAAATAAGTCCTTTGCCTGGCCTGCAGCCAATAGCATCTTTGTGCGCTGAGCGGATCCCAGAAACCAGAGAGTACTTGCAAAAAGGCCTGGTCCGGTTCAGGTCCCAGACAGGCCCCCACTGGAATCCTTGGCAGGGAAGTCAGGGCCTGCAGGCTGACACAGCTTTGTTCAAGCCTGCTCTCCGGGCCCAGCAAAATCAGATCTTGGTTTTGCAAGCATATTTGTTTAGCCCTAATGCTGATCATGACTGGATCCTTTTTTGAGGCATACTAGTTCAAAGCAGGCTTAACCCGCAACCCATATCTTTGTGACTTTAACCTTGGTTGGGCTTACAGCCGGCAAACAAAAAAGGAGCCCAGCTGGGCTCCTTTTTTGTTTGGTTCGGGATGTTCCAGACTTATTTTTTCGGATTATAAATTTGCTGCAAGGGCAGTGCATTGCCTTGGTTTCTGCTTTTAGCCATTACTTTGAAACCTCTTTTTGCTCCAGGGGTTTTCTTCCCCCCTGGCCAGTCTGAGGATGTTTTCCTTGTGCCTGGAGTAGACCAGGAGCATTACCGCCAGGCTTAGCAAAAACAGACTGAAATGTCCGCTGAGCAGGATGAATAAAGGCATAATCGTGACCAGGCTCAGGGACCCCAGGGAGACATAACCAGTGAGCCAGATCAGGAACAGGCACAAGATTAGCGCCCAAAACAAAGAACCCGGAGCCAGGGCGGCAAACAGCCCGATGCAAGTGGCCACACCTTTGCCCCCTTTCCAGTTTAAAAATACTGAGTACATGTGGCCCAGCAGGGCAGCAAGTGCAGTCAGGGAGAGAAACAAAACCGAGCCGCTCATGGCCATGGCCACCAGCAGGGGCACAAATCCCTTGGCAGCATCCAGGGCAAAAGTCAGCAGCCCATAGCCAGAACCGCAGGTGCGGGCCACATTGGTGGCCCCGGTATTGCCGCTACCCCAGAGTCTGGGATCTATCCCTTTACAGGCCTTGGCCACAAACAGCCCGAAAGGCATTGCACCTATAAGATAAGTGATAAGTATCCAGCCTGTGCAGGCTAAGATCAAGCCCATTATTCCTCCCAAGCATCCAGGATTTTTATTTCATTGTTCAGGGGGTCAATCTTGCCCAGTTTGAGCTGAAACAACTTGCCCGGGACAATCTTTTGCCCAAAGAGCTGAGCTGGGGCCCTGAGCAGCAGTTGCTCCCGGTACAAAAAAACCGTGACCAGAGAGCCCTCTTCAGCAACCACAACACCGGGCCAAGTCCTATGCTTACACCAAGTCTGCAGATAAAGCAACTTCCAATATCTGGTCCTAAGCTTTTGGATCTTAGCGATTTCCTGGGCCCTGCTGCTCAGATAGGGCATTTTACGTTCCAAGTCCTGGGCATTGAACAAGGGTCGGCCCTTTTGCAGAAAATGCACTGCCTGGGCCAGATTGATAAAATCCGAATACCTGCGCAAAGGGGATGTCACCGGGGCATAGGCCTGCAGCCCGAGGCTGGCGTGGGGCCTGGGCCTGTTGTCCAGACGGCTGCCGCTCATCTCGCGCATGACCTGGAAGATCTGCACCGGGTCTTTCCAAACCCCAGCGAATTCCCTGGAAAGCTGAATATCCTGAGTGCGATAGAGCAAGGGCAGATCTTGTTCCCGGGCCCAGAGGGCCAGTGCCTGGTTAGCCAGGATCATGAACTCGCTGACCATTATCTGGGCCAGGGGATGTAGCTTGGGCTCATGCAGCAGGACTTGGATTTTGTCCTGCTCCTGCTGTAATTGGATCTGGGGCTCTTCCTGCTCAATGATTACAGCCCCCTGGCTGATTCTTTGGCTGCGCAATAATCTGGCCAACTCCAGGGCCTGAGCCAGTCCTGAACAGCTTGCTCCCTGCTGCAGGCTGGCTTCTACTCCGGCGTAGGTCAGGTTGTCCTGCAGACTGGTCCAGGTCAATCGCAGGTTCGTCTCTTGCAGGACACCCATCTGGTCCAGGCTGAGGCCCAGCAAGAGTACTGGCTTGGGCTGTCCCGCATACAGACTGAAGAGCTCTGTACCCAGGCTTTCAGGCAGCATGTGCGCAGAACCCTCAGGCAGGTAAAGGCTGCTGAAACGATGTGCTACAGCCCGGTCCAGAGCTGAGTCAAAATCCCAGCCCAGTACCGGGCAGGCCACTGCCAGCTGCAGCTCATAGCCGGCTCCTGGAGCTGACTGCAGACAGAAAGCGTCATCAATGTCCCGAGTGCTGGAGGAATCTATGCTGTAGAGCCCTAATTCTTCCGGTTTTTGCTGTAGCCTGCAGAACTCCTCCTGCTGCCTGTGGATCTCAAAGGCAAACTCCTGGGCCCAGTGGTCTGTCCAGCTGTATCCGGCCTTATCCAGGAGATGATTGTAGTGTTCAGGCAAAAGGCCCCAGTATTGGGCCAAAACCAGGGGCAAATGCGGATTGTCCGGCAGACCTTTGCACAATTGTTTCCAGTACTCCTGGAACTCATTGTCTTCCGGATCAGCAATGCCCTTGAAGAGCAGACGCTGCAGTTCCTGCTCCACTTCAGGGGGCAGTTCCGGCAATTGGATCCGTTGCCCCTGGGCATTTCTGGCCCACAGGGCCTGCAGGAAAGCCTGACCCTGGGCCAGAATCAGATTTTTCCTGCGGGCCTGTTCTTGTTCCTGCAGCCTGGCCTGCACTGTGTCCGCGTCATTGGGCCTAAATTTTGGAGGCAGAAACTTGAAGTAGGTCTTGTATTGCAAGAGGCTCCTGCCCAAGGCTGCGATCTGATCCTCGTTGGGCTCTTGCCAGAGCAAAGAGGCCAGCCAGTGCACACTGACCTGGTTTAGCTCCTCCTGGAGCATGGCCCAAAGCTCAAGGGGATCCAGGCCGGATTGCAGTTCTGTCCTGGTCTGTTCATGTTTTTGCAGTTCCTCCAGGATGGTTTGCCTGGAGCTTTGGGCTGCGAGCAAAGGCCCGATCCAAGGCAGTATCCTGGTTTGAGGCAGTTTGAGCAGCCTCTTATTTTTGTTCAGCACCCGCACCTGCTTGTCCATAACTTCCAGGACACAGCTGATCATAGTCTGATTGTCCTGTAAGAATTCAACCAGGCAACCAGGTGCAGGCTGGTGCAGCAAATTGGTCATGGGTTACCGTTTAATTAGTGTTTAAAGGAACGCTGGCCAGTAAAGGCCATGGCTACCTGGGGATCAGCCTGATTAACTGCCTGGATCACTTCCAGGTCGTTCAGGGAGCCGCCGGGCTGGGCAATGGCGGTTATTCCCTGTTCAATAGCCAGGTCCACTCCATCCCTGAAAGGGAAAAATCCATCCGAGACCAGCACTGAACCCGGCAATCCGCCCTGGGCCTGCTTGGTCCTGTTCTGGATATCCTCCAGGATTCTTTTTTGTGCAGGATCATGCTTGGCTTGTGTCCTTAGCTGATACAGGGATAATCCTGTTTCCTGATGAGCAAGCAGGTCGGCATGCTTGAGATAGGCTTTGTGTATGGTCAACTCCACGCAACCCACCCGGTCCTGCTCGCCAGTGCCAATAGCCACGGTGGCCCCGTCCCTGGCGAAAATAACAGAGTTGGAGCTTACTCCAGCCTCCACAGCCCAGGCAAACAGCAGGTCTTGGGCCTCCAAGGGGGTCGGCTTTCTGGCTGTGACAGTCTCACTGTCGGTGCTGGCCTCAGCTGGCAGAAAGTCCTGCTCTGACAATATACGGTTCCTAAAGGAGAATTGTACAATCAGGCCGCCGTCCTGCAAGGATTTGATATCCAGAAAGGGGGTGTGCAAACCCTTGTCCAGTTCGCTTAGTCCGGGGATTTTCAAAATGCGCAGGTTCTTTCTTCTTTGCAGCATCTGCAGGGTTTGGGCTCTGAATTCCGGGGCAGCCACCACCTCAAAGTATGAGTCCTGAATGAATTCTGCGCTTGGTTCATCCAACTCCCTGTTTAGGACAATTGTGCCTCCAAAGGCTGCAATGCGATCGCTGAAAAAGGCCTTTTGCAAAGCCTGCTGCAGGCCCTGGTCTGACCAGGCCGCGCCGCAGGGGTTGTTGTGTTTAAGGATCACAGCTGCGGGCTTGGCCTGCAGGTATTGCAGGATGTTCAGGCCGTTATCCACGTCCGTCAGATTTATTTTGCCTGGGTGCTTGCCAGACTGCAAGATGTCCTGGCTTTTCAGGGCAGAGATCAGACCTCCATTAGCGGATTTAAAGGGTACACCTCCCAGCTCCAGCTTGCCTTGATGCAAATAATACATGGCTGCAGGCTGATCCGGGTTTTCTCCGTAGCGCAGCCCTTTTTCCTGACCGGCTATGTGCCAGAGCTTTTTTTTGAAGATCAATTCCTGGTCGCCCATTGTGATATGCAGTTCTCCTGGGAAAGGATCCTCCTGCAATGAGTAATACATTTTTTTCAGATCATCCATGGCAATCTCTCCTGTTTTTTTTGGGATACCTTAGGCAGGTCTGGTTTTCAACAAGGCCTGCTGGGCTGTACACAAAGTCGATATTGATGTTTGCGTCCTAAGTCAAGAGATGGCCTAAGCAAGTTTTGCAGCCGGCCTAAAGAAAAAAGTGCATGGCTTCTGGGCAAAAAAAAGCCTGTAGCCAGGGCTTGAATCTGTCTAACTTCCAGGTTAGCATAAATATAGACAGGGTTTATAAAATAAGAATTCAGGGGATAAGCTTGTGGAAAACATGCTCAAAAAAATAGTTGCCCAATTGAATACTGTGGACGAAGCCTCTCTGACGCAGCTTTGGGATAAATATCAGGAACAAGCCGAGGAATTTGAGCCCACCCAAAGCTGGGAAGAGGCAGTGCTGATGCTCAGCCTGATCCAGGCGGTGCGCTGGAAAAACCAGCTTTTCAATACTAAATGGGCCAAGGAAAAGGGTCCTGCTGCTGGGCCCAGACAAACCAGCCCGATGAAAAAGGACAAAGGCGGCCAGCTAACCGGGCCAGTCAGCAGGCCTGCTTCTAAAGAGCGGGGCAAGCTGATCCGCTTCAGGCCCAGAGAGGATTGAAAACCCGTGCAGCAGGTAATAATAGTAGCGGATGCTCTGCACATAGTCCACAGCCTCATAGCCCCGGGCGTATCCATAGGGTGTTTGGCTGTAGTATTTTTTATAGCTCAGCTTGGGATAGACATCCTTTAACAAGAACCAATAATTGTCATTAATGCCCATTTTGCCGGCCAGGGCCAGGGCATTGTGTACATGGTTCAAGCCCTGATTGTAGGCGCCCAGGGCCAAAAACCAGCGGTCCCAGCCTTCCACCTCCAGCGCTTCCAGGCTTTCCCAGAGCTGCTTGAGGTACCTGGCCCCACCCAGGATGCTTTGCCTGGGATCTAATCCATCCTGCACTCCCAACTCCTGGGCTGTACTCTGGGTTAGCTGCAGCAGGCCCCTGACTCCGGTCCTGCTCCTGGCGCTGGGCAAGAACCTGGATTCCTGGTAGATCATGGCCACTAAAAACAGGGGGTCGATTTTGTTTTTTTGGGCAGCCTGCAGTATGGTCTTCTGGTAGCGGGGCAGCTGGTTCTGTATAGTTTCCTGCAGGTCAATGATCTGGTAATAGTCGGTTTTGCCCGGCAGGAAACCCCAGTAGCGCTCTGTCAGGCGCTGGAACTGCGGGCTTGACTGCAGATCCTGCCAGAAGTCACTCAAGACAGCCTGCAGGACTGGGTTTTCCTTTTTCCAGTACCAGCGGTATTCGATATCAAAGGGCAGGGTATGGGTCCTTCTCAAATCGGTGAAGAAGGGCTCCCAGAATCTGAAGCTACCGCTGTCCACCAGGCCAAACCTGGACTGGTTCTGCTCCAGCATTTCCAGTACAGCCTTGATGCCGGCAGTGGGCAAAAACAGCAGCTCAGGTCTGCATTGCAGGTCTCGGGTCTGGGCTTGCAGGGTTTCCAGGAGCACTGGCTTTTCTCCGAACAAGACCTTGAACTGGCAAAGATCTGTGCTCTGGCGCAGTCCATAACGTAACCTGTAGTGCAGGAGCAAGGGTTCATGCTGCTCGTAGCTTGGCCCGGCCTGGATATCTGCTGCCTGTAATGACTGGGAATAAAAACCAGGAGCTATGAGCAGGTCTGCCCGGCCTTGCAGGAAGGCTTGCAGGCAGGACTGCCAGTCTTTATAAAATTTCCATTTGGGCCTGAGCCCTGTTTCCCTGGCCAGGATTTGCACTAATTCGCGCTCAAACCCGGGGCCAAAGGGGGAAATTTTGCCCTGGACCTGCTCCAAGCGCAGGCTGGCTATGGTCAGGGTCTTGATTTTTTCCGGTTCTGGCGGTGGCTTATGCAGCAATAGGCTCAGCAGTAAGCCCTGGACCAGGACCAGGGCCAGGATGATGATTATATGTCCGGATTTATATCCAGGATGTTCTTGATTTGAATTTGTATCCATTTTCAAGTACAGCCATGTCTGGAGTGCAGTGCCAAGATGCGCCTGCAAAAAGTCAGAGTTGCAGGCGCAGAGGACAGATGACAGAAAACAGAGGACAGAAAAATCAGAAGGTTATACATCCAATCTTTCCTTCATCTGGAGGCAAAGTTATTTTTTGCAGTTTCGTCTGCCAGGTGTGGTCTAAAATGGCCACAGTTTGCTTTTGGTTAGTTAGCCGATAGATATATAATTTGCAAGGAGAGTTTAATGCAAAGCAATTTAGTGGTCATAGGAGCTCAATGGGGCGACGAGGGCAAGGGCAAGATAGTGGACCTTTTGACTGAACAGGCTGCAGTGATTGTCCGCTTTCAGGGCGGCAACAATGCCGGGCATACATTGGTAGTTAAAGGCAAAAAGGTTGTTCTGCACCTGATTCCTTCCGGGATCCTGCATGCAAACAAAAAGTGTCTGATAGGCAACGGGGTGGTGCTGGATCCGGAAGTCTTCTGTCACGAGTTGGACAAATTGGAGCAAAGTGCAGTGGATGTCAGTGCCCAGCGCTTAAAAGTGAGTAAGAAGACCCATTTGATCTTGCCTTATCACAAGCAACTGGATGGGCTGCGCGAGGCCCGGAAAAGGGACCAGGACAGGATCGGCACCACTGGCCGGGGCATTGGACCGGCTTATGAGGACAAGGCAGCCAGAGTAGGCATCAGGGCCGGGGATATCTTGGACCTGGATCTCTTAGGGCAAAAACTGCAAAATGCACTGCAGGAGAAAAATGCCCTTTTTGAATATTACAGAGAACCGCCCTGCCGGGCTGAAGATATCCTGCAGCAGATGGAGCCCTTTTTCAGGCGTCTCAAGCCTTATCTGACAGATGTTTCAGGGCAAATCGCCCAGGCAGTGCACAATGGACAGCGCATACTCTTTGAAGGGGCCCAAGGCACTTTGCTGGATGTCGAACATGGCACTTATCCCTTTGTCACCTCTTCCAGTACTGTGGCCAGCAATGCTGCAGCAGGCAGCGGTTGCGGCCTGAGCGTTCTGGAACAGGTCCTGGCTGTGGTTAAGGCCTATAGCACCAGGGTGGGCTCTGGTCCTTTTCCCACAGAACTAAACGGCGGCTGCGGGGAACAGATGCAAACCCAAGGCAACGAGTTTGGGGCCACCACCGGCCGCAAGAGGAGGTGCGGCTGGCTGGACTTGGTCGGGCTCAGGGAGGCAATACGCTTGAATAACCCGAATCAACTAGCCATTACCAAGTTGGATGTCTTAAGCGGTTTGCCTGAGCTGAAACTTTGTGTGGGCTACACATATCAGGGCCAAAAAATCCTCTATCCGCCCCAGGAAGAAAAAGGGTTATCCCAGGTAACTCCGATTTTGGAGGACATGCCTGTCTGGAGCCAGGATATCTCAGAAACCAAGACTTTTAAGGCCCTGCCCAGGGAGGCCAGGGCCTATATCCAGCGCATTGAAGAGATCCTGGAGGTCAAAGTGACAATGATTTCTGTGGGTCCGGAACGCAGCCAGACCATTGTGCGCTAGGAGGATCAGCTTTGAGTGTGCCTGATCTGCACGCCCTGTATCCAGGGCTTTTGTCTTCCCAGTCCAGGATCGTACATTATCTGCACAAGCTGCAGCACAACAGGCCTAATGTGCTTTTCCTGGAAGGTGGCGCTTTAAGGGAGCGTGCAGGACTGGCCCTGTATTGGGCCTCGCTATTGAACTGCAGGGCGCAACAGCCGCCCTGTCTGCAGTGCGCCAGCTGTATACAGATTGCCAACCTGGCCTACCGGGATCTGTTCTTTTTTAATGGCCAGGAACAGAGCATAAAAATCCATGAAGTCCGGGAAGCCAGGACCATTATGGGTCAAAAGCCGGATGCAGGTCAGGTCAGGGTCTTTGTCCTGCATCAGGCCCAGGAGTTGACCCAGGCTGCGGCCAACTCTCTATTAAAGGCCATGGAGGAGCCCTTGCCTGACAACTGCTTTGTACTTTTGGCTACCCAGAGGCAACTCCTCCTGCCCACCCTGGTCTCCAGGAGTTTTGTTTTGACCCTGTCCAGACGGTCTGAAACACCCGGGCCAGTGGTTAAGGATGTAGGGCAGTGGCTGGACCTGCTGCTTGTTTTCTGGCGCACAGGCCAGGGCTTACTGGCCAAAACTGCTGCCAAGGGTGCGCTGGACAAGGATTTGGTGCTGCAGATCCTGCTGCAATGTGAAAAGAGCTTGCTGCAGGCAGCCCAGAATCAAAGTGGGGATCAACTGGTGCACTACTGGAACAGCAGCCTGGACCTTGCCGGCTGGAACCGGGTATCCGAGCTGCTGCAGCAGGCCCAGGAAGCCCTGGAGTATCAGGTGCACCCGGCCTTGGTCTTGGAATGGGTGGCCTTGAAGATCAGGTCCTGGAATCAAGAGCCTGGACTTTTAAGTGCTGCCCAGGGCATGCAGGGTAAATCATAGAAAGGATGGGTTATGCATTTTGAGCCTGCCGGGATCCCAGAAGTCATTATTATTCAACCCCAGGTGCACGGCGACCAGCGGGGCTATTTTTTTGAGAGCTTTCGCCAAGATTTATTCAGCAGGCAGATCCCAGGAGTAGAATTTGTTCAGGACAATGAATCCTTGTCTGTATACGGTGTATTGCGCGGGCTGCACTACCAGCTGCCGCCCTTTGCCCAGAGCAAGCTGGTACGGGTAGTGACTGGAAAGGTCCTGGATGTGGCCCTGGACATCCGCAAAGGCAGCCCCAGCTTTGGCAGGCATGTCTGCCTGGAGCTCTCCCGGGAAAACAAACGCCAGCTTTTTATTCCCAGGGGTTTTGCCCATGGTTATCTGGTCCTTTCCAGACAGGCTGTGTTCCAGTATAAAGTGGACAATCTTTATTCCAGGCAGCATGAACGGGGCATTGCCTATGATGACCCAAGCTTAGGCATTGATTGGATTTTGCCCCAGGAAAAGCTGCTCTTGTCAACAAAGGATAGACATAATCCCAGATTAGAGCAGGCAGAACTATTTGCATATCATGAATAATGAACTGACAGAAAAAACTCCGGTATTGATCACCGGGGCCAGGGGGCAATTGGGTCTGGAGCTGTCCAGGTTGCTGCAGACCTGGGCAGGCCCTCAGGCTTGCCTGCCCGTGGGCCGGGAGGTGCTGGATATTATCAATAATGAACAGGTGCAGGAATTTTGCCGGGCAAATCAGCCAGGAGCAATAGTAAATTGCGCAGCCTATACTGCAGTGGATAAGGCAGAAGCCGAACCCGAGGCTGCATTTGCTGTCAATGAAAAAGGCGCCCAGAACCTGGCTCAGGCTGCCAAGGCCCTGAATATACCACTCATACATATTTCTACGGATTTTGTGTTTGATGGCTCAAAACCTGGAATGTACCAAGAAGGTGACTCGACCCGGCCCCTGGGGGTCTATGGGCGGAGCAAGTTGGCTGGCGAAAAGGCTGTTTTGGCCGGACAGGGCAAAAGTCTGGTCATCCGCACTGGCTGGCTATATTCCAGTCAGGGAGCAAACTTTGTGCAAACCATCCTTGGTGCGGCCAAAAATAAGGCCCGCTTGCGGGTAGTGGCGGATCAGGCAGGCACTCCAACCTATGCCCCAGATCTGGCCGGGGCCATAGTTAAGATTCTGCCCTGGGCAGCTTTGGGTTACAGTCAGGTTTTCCATTATGCAAATGCAGGTCTGGCCAGTTGGTTTGACTTTGCAATGGCTATTGTCAAGCTAAGCCGGGTTCCCTGCAGCATTTTGCCCATTGAAACCCATGAATATCCCAGGCCGGCCAAACGCCCCATGTATAGCGTATTGAACACCAAAAAGATCAGGCAGGTTTTTGGCTTGAGCATCCCGCATTGGATGGAATCCCTGGAAATATGTATGCAAAAAATAGCGGAGGAATAAACATGCGCTCCATCCTGGTCACCGGCGGGGCGGGTTTCATAGGGTCCAATCTGGTGCTCCACCTGCTGGAGGCCTATCCTGAACAGCGCATAGTCAACCTGGATAAGCTGACCTACGCTGGGAACCTGGATAATTTGCAGCAGATATCAGGGCACCCCAGGCATATTTTTGTCCAGGGGGATATAGGCAACCAGGAGCTGGTGCAGTATCTTTTTCAGGCCTTTGATATCAGCAGTGTTTTTCACCTGGCTGCAGAGAGTCATGTGGACAGATCCATTGACGGGCCTGAGGCATTTATCAAGACCAACGTTCAAGGCACTTGCACCCTGCTCGAATCTGCCAGGAACTATTGGAGCAGGCTGTCTGCAGCAGGCAGAGACCGGTTTCGTTTCCTACACGTTTCCACAGACGAAGTCTATGGTTCCCTGGGTCGGGAAGGGCTGTTCCGGGAGGATACACCCTATGCGCCCAGCAGTCCATATTCTGCCAGCAAGGCCTCTGCAGATCATCTGGTCCGGGCCTGGCACCAGACATTTGGGCTGCCTGTTCTGCTTACCAATTGTTCCAACAACTATGGACCATATCAGTTCCCTGAAAAATTGATCCCTTTGATGATCATAAATGGCCTGCAGGGCAGGGAACTTCCGGTCTATGGCCTGGGCCAGAACATCCGGGACTGGCTGTACGTCAAGGATCATGCCCGGGCCCTAGAGTTGGTGGCCAGGAACGGCCGGCCGGGACAGACTTATAATATTGGCGGCCAGGCTGAGAAAAGCAATATTGAGATAGTAGAACTGGTCTGTGACCTTCTGGATGAGCGCAGCCCACTGAGCTTTCCCAGAAGGCAGCTGATCAGATTTGTCCAGGACCGGCCCGGGCATGATTTGCGCTATGCCATGGACATTGGCAAGATAAGCTCTGAGCTGGGCTGGCAGCAGCAAGAGTCATTGGCCAGCGGACTGGAAAAAACTGTAGAATGGTATCTGGAAAATAAATGGTGGTGGCAGGCTATCCACTCCCGCGGCTATCAGGGCCAGCGCCTGGGCTTGGCTGGAGTGGATGCTGGATATTGAGGCTGTGAAAATCCAAACTTGAGAACAGGATGGATATGAAAGGCATAATTTTGGCCGGAGGTTTTGGCACCAGGCTATATCCCATTACTCTGGGAGTTTCCAAGCAACTGTTGCCGGTCTATGACAAACCCATGATCTATTATCCTTTGTCCGTACTCATGCTGGCCGGGCTGAGGGAGGTCCTGATCATTACCACTGCCCAGGACAAGCCAGCCTTTGAAAGCGTGCTGGGCAATGGTCAAGCCCTGGGACTGGACATTGAGTACACTGTACAACCCAGTCCTGACGGCCTGGCCCAGGCCTTTATTCTGGGCCAGGATTTTATAGGTCAAGACAGTGTATGTTTGATCCTGGGGGACAATATTTTTTTCGGGCACAGTCTGACCAGTCTGCTCAGAAGAAGTGTGCAGAGGGTGCAAAAAGAAAACAAGGCAGTTATCTTTGGTTATTATGTGCAGGATCCCCAGCGCTACGGTGTGGTGGGCTTTGACCAGCAGGGCAAAGTGACCAGTATTGAGGAAAAGCCTCAAAATCCCAAATCCAGTTATGCAGTGACCGGGCTTTATTTCTACCCAAATCAGGTGGTGCAGATCGCCAAGCAGGTCCAGCCTTCGGCGCGGGGGGAGCTGGAGATAACCTCGGTCAACGAGGCTTTTTTGAATATGGATCAGCTGCAGGTGGAGCTTATGGGCCGGGGTTATGCCTGGCTGGATACTGGAACCCATGAAAGCCTGCAGGAGGCGGGCAATTTTATCGAAGTCATTGAAAAACGTCAGGGCCTTAAAGTGGCCTGTATCGAGGAAATCGCCTTTGAGCTGGGCTATATTGGTATTCAAGAGGTCCTGGATGCGGCCAGGCCTTTGCAGAAGAACCAATATGGTCAATACCTCCTGGATCTGGCTAAGAGAAGACAGATG
>CAZLUR010000067.1:0-13354 GCA_964562725.1 uncultured Desulfohalobiaceae bacterium
GTTATGTAAGTACAGCCATGTTCAGTAGTGACTTGTTGGGACTAGTGCCTAGTCACATATTAATCTTCGCTTATCAGATAGAGCCCACTCATTTATGATTCCCCTCCCTGCTGCCGCTTTGGGCAGTAGGGAGGGGCCAGGGGAGGGTTCTTATGTTCGACATTTGAGGGAATACAGTACACTAGGTTTTCATCAAGACCGATAAAAGGGAGCAAGGATATGAGCAACTGGCAAGATGTTCAGGCCCTTCTGCAGAGTAAAATCAGCAGCAAACGTTTCCAGCTCAATGAAACAGAATCAAAATATATTCTCCAGGCCTATGGCATACCAGTAGTCCAAGAAGCCATGGCCCAAAATAAAGAACAGGCCATGCAAGCAGCTCGGAAGATGGGATTCCCGGTAGTTCTTAAGGCCCTGGGCCCTGGCCTGGCTCATAAGTCAGAACTGGGCCTGGTCAAGCTGGATATAAAGGACAAAAAGAGCTTGAGCCAGGCTTATGCAGATCTGAGCCAGGCTGTCCGGGATGAGCTGGAATCGGTTTTGCTCCAGCCCCAGGTCCAGGGCAAAAGGGAGTTTGTGGCAGGCATGTTCAGGGATCCCCAATTCGGGCCGGTGATCATGTTTGGCCTGGGCGGAGTATATACTGAGGCCCTGCAGGACGTTGTTTTTGCCCTGGCCCCTTTAAGCAGGCAGGATGCTGCCTGGATGCTGCAAGGCATTAAGGCCAAGGCTTTATTGCAGGATTTCCGGGGCGAAAGCGCAGTGAATCAAGACAGCCTGATCTCAGTATTGCTGGCCCTGTCCAAGATAAGTCTGGAACAGCCCGATATAGCAGAAATAGATATCAATCCCCTGATTTCTGACCCCCAGGGCAAGATCCAAGCAGTGGACGCCCTGTTGGTATTGCAGGATAAGCATAAGAAAACAATAACCAAACCAGCAATTGATCCAGATGCCTTGAGCAAAATGTTCTATCCCAGATCAGTGGCTTTTGTAGGTGCTTCCAGAGGGCTGGGCAAATGGGGCCATTTGTTGATAACCAATGTGCTAAGCGGCGGATATCAAGGAGAGATTTATCCGGTCAACCCCAAAGGAGGTCAGCTGGCCGGACTTCAGGTCTACCCCAGCCTGGCTGAGATACCAGCAAGAGTGGATCTAGCTGTGGTCACTATACCTGCTCATAAGATTCTGGGCCTTATTCCGGAGTTACAAGCCAAAGGCATCAAACACATGCTCCTGATCACTTCTGGATTCGCTGAAACCGGCGACCAAGGCCGGCAACTCGAACAACGCCTGGTGCAAGAAGCCCGGCAGGCCGGGATAATAATCCTGGGTCCCAACACCATGGGCATCTGCAATCCGCATATCGATTTTCACTGTACAGGCACAGTCGTGCATCCCCAGCCAGGATTCATCTCCATGGTTTCCCAGTCCGGAAACATGGGCGTACAGCTGCTCTGTTTCGCCCAAAAGCAGAATATCGGCATCAGAGGTTTTTGTGGTTCAGGCAATGAGGCCATGCTCAGCATAGAAGACTATCTGGATTATTTTGCTGTGGACTCCCTGACCAGGACAGTGATGCTTTATATTGAAAGTGTAAAGGACGGCAGACGGTTCCTGGAAAGTGCACGTAGACTTTCCCAGAAAAAGCCTGTGATTCTGCTCAAGGGCGGGGAGAGTGAAGCCGGTGACAAGGCCGCTTCCAGCCATACCGGGGCTATGAGTTCCAACAATGAAATCTTTGAGGCCCTGTGCAGACAAACTGGAATAATCAAAGTGCAGTGGCCCATGGATCTCCTTGAACTGGCTGCTGCCTTTTCCTCCCTGCCCCTGCCCAGGGGCAACAGAGTAGCTATTATGACCCTGGGCGGTGGCTGGGGGGTAATCACGGCTGATCTCTGCGCCCAAAACGGCTTGCTGCTGCCGGAGCTCTCTAGGGAGATCCTGGATTATGTAGACCAGCTTTTGCCTGACTACTGGAGTCGTGCCAACCCCATTGACCTGGTGGGAGAAAGGGATCTGGAGCTGCCCGGCAAGGTCCTGGAACAACTCCTTAAATGGGAAGGTTGTGATGCAGTGATCAACCTGGGCATATTGGGTCGCCAATATTTTTTGGATCGTTACACCCAGGCAATCAGCCAGTCTGACCCTGAATTCGACCAAGATTTATTAAAGCAAGCCAATCAGCTAATTGCCCAGTTTGAATTAGATTATGTGCAGGGCATTTCCAGATTGATGACTAAGTACAACAAGCCTGTTTTCGGAGTCAAACTGGAATCAGACCTGCAGGACAAGACGGTTTTCCAGGTTGAAGGCCAGCCCTTTAAGCCGGTATTTTATCAGAGTCCGGAAAAAGCGGTTAAGGCTTGTGCCCAGATGTATAAATACTATCATTTTCTGAAACAGGCTTAAACCCAGAGCATTAACATTTAATGTAAGACAGGTCACAGAGTTATGTCGCAGGGATTTGAACAAGGACCTATCAGGCCTCCCAATGAGGCCGCCAGCCTCTTGTTGCGCTTTACGCGCAACTGCCCCTGGAATAAGTGTGCCTTTTGTCCGGTGTACAAGGGACAAAAGTTCAGCAGGCGCAGTCTGCAGGAGATCAAGCAGGATATTGATAACGTGGCGCAGATCTTAGACGATATCCGACAGATTTCCAGGAATTTAGGCGACCAGGGCAGGATCAGCAGAAAAGTGGCCAGCCATATCCTGGGGTCTGCAGATTACAATGATCAATACAAACAGGTGGCATTCTGGCTCTATCAAGATACTGGCTCTGTTTTTATCCAGGATGCCAACAGCTTGATCCTGAAGACAGATGACCTGCTGGAGGCCTTGCAGTATTTAAAAACAAAAGTCCCCGGAGTGAGCAGGGTTACCATGTACGCCCGCAGCAGCACAGTGCTCCGCAAGTCCCTGCAGGAACTAGAGAAGCTAAAAAAAGCCGGGCTGAACCGCCTGCATATTGGTCTGGAGAGTGGATCTGACCAGGTCTTGAAGCTGGTATGCAAAGGCAGCAGCGCAGAAGAACACATCTTGGCCGGGCAAAAGGTGGTGCAGAGTGGAATTGAGCTTTCTGAATATATTATGCCCGGCCTGGGCGGCAAAAAGCTGTCCCGGACGCATGCCCTGAAGACAGCCAAGGTCTTGAACCAAATTAATGCACATTATATCAGGTTGCGCTCCTTGCGTATCATTCCCGGCACAGACCTGGCCACAATGCTGCAGCAAGGAGAATTTGAATTGTTGTCAGACGATGATCAGGTCAGGGAAATCAGGCTCATGATCAGCGAACTGGAGGGCATCCAGAGCACTTTGACCTCGGACCATATCATGAACCTGCTGGAGGAAGTTCAAGGTACTTTGCCCCAGGACAAGCAGCATATGCTGCAGGTCATAGACAACTATCTGTCCATGCCCCAGGAAGACAGACTGCTTTTCCGCCTGGGCAGAAGGGGCGGGGCTTTACGTTCTGTACAGGAACTAGAAAACCCTGAAGTCAAGGCTAGACTGCAAAATGCCAAACAGGAACTGGAAATCCAGGAAGGCAGGGATCTGGAAGAACTCATCACCGAATTGGGCAGAAGCAGTCTATAATTAACCAGGATGGCCGGATATGTTTGATATGGCAACAAGCCTTGATTCCGCTCTGCAGGCCTCTTTGGCCCTGGCTCTTTTGCTAAGCTTCTCAGGTGGGCTGCTGGCTAGTCTGACCCCGTGTGTTTATCCCCTGCTGCCCATTGTGATAGCTTTTGTGGGATCCAGGACCATGGGTCAAAAAACCAGATTCCAAGCCTTTTTTCTGTCACTGGCTTATGTGCTTGGCATGGCGCTGGTTTATACCTTGCTGGGCGTGGTGGCAGCTGTAAGCGGTAAGATGTTCGGCCAGATCAGTTCCAGCTTTTGGGCCCAGTTCATAGTGGCCAATATTATGATCCTCTTGGGATTGAGCATGCTGGATGTCTTTAAACTGCCCCTTTATTCAGTACAGAGCGCAGAAGGCAAGGAGAAGAAAGGCATCATAGGAGCATTTTTGGTAGGCATGGCCTCCGGGTTGGTGGCTTCGCCCTGCACTGCACCTGTTTTAGGGGTCATCCTGACCTATGTGGCCAGCACCCAGAATGTGCTCCAGGGTGGAACGCTTTTGTTTACCTTTTCTTTGGGCATGGGTTTTGTGCTGTTACTGGCAGGAACTTTCAGCGGACTGCTCACCAGCCTGCCCAAACCCGGCGCCTGGATGCAGCAGGTCAAAAAAGTTCTGGGCCTGGCCATGATAGGGCTGGGGGAATATTTTCTGCTCAGGGCGGGTCAAGTCTGGTTTTAAGTCGGCCCAAACCAGGTTATAAGGCCTTAACACAAAAAAACCAAAGCCCCAGAGCTGGGCCCTGGGGCTTTGGGCCTAGCTTACCTGAAGTCTTTCTTGCCTCCTGTTGAGTCCAGGCTGCACTGGGTAAAATCTATAGGTTCGCCGCATTTATCACAGCGATGAGGCTTGTCAAATTCATCAGAAAAGATTTCCTTTTCTTCACCACACTTCGGGCAATTGCAGCTAAACGTGCTCAAATGTTTAAATTGCTCAAACCCGGGACAATGTTGGGGCGTGTTCTGATCAGCCATGATAACCTCCTATGGGTAAAATCTCTTGGAGCTAAGTAAAAAACAAACTCTTATAATCTAAAAGAAAAAGTAAATTATAATAAATTTCAGATCCAGTCAAACCTTGATCAGGGCACCAGAGGCAGGGGCCGATAACATCAAAGTATGTTCAAAAACTTTTATCTTACTGAAAAATAAAGGTATCTTAAATCAGATAAAAGGTCTGGCCAATGCAACAGAACAACCAAGATTGGGCATTGCCTCTGCTTAGCTTTATGCAAAACAGACAAAGGGCCATGCTGGATCTGCTGCAAGAGTTGACCTTGATCCAAAGTAGCAGCATGAACAAGCCCGGCCTGGATCAAATGGTCAAAAGGCTGGCTTGGGCCCTGCCGGACAGCCTGCAGCTGCAGGGCGTATCCTGTGCAGAATATGGAGATATGCTGCTGGCCCGCAGCCCAAAGGCAGCTGCAGGGGAAAAGCAGCTGCTCCTGCTGGGTCATACAGATACAGTATTTCCCGCAGATACCGCATTCAATTTCTACCGTGAGGTCCAAGGCAAGGCGCACGGGCCTGGAGTAATAGATATGAAGGGCGGCCTGGTCTGCGGGATCTACGCCCTTTTGGCCTTGGAGCATTTCGGGCTCCTGGACCAGATCCCGGTCTGCATGTTCTTTAACTCAGAGGAAGAAATCGGCTCCCCTGCTTCCTGGAATATCATCTGCAGGGAGTCAGATAATAGTTTTGCTGCATTTGTCCTGGAATGCGGCGGTCAAAAGGGAGAAATCGTCACAGCCAGAAAAGGCAGAAGCGGATTTAAGCTCCAGGTTAAAGGTTGCTATGGGCATGCAGCCCAGGCCGGGCCGGGTAAACCCAGTGCTATACTGGAGCTGGCGCATAAGGTCATTGCCTTGGAGGCTGAGAACAACCCTCCTGACTTGACCCTGAACGTGGGCAGCATCAAAGGAGGCATTGGCGCCAACACCGTGCCCGGGCAGGCTGAGGCCCTGATCGATGTCCGCTATTTACGGGAAAAGGATAATATGTGGCTCAGGCAGAAATTGGAAAAACTGATACAAAAGCCCATTATCCAGGGTACCAATTGCAGCTTAAGCTACCAAACCGGGCGGCCGCCGATGCCGCAAAACTACAAAAATCAGAAACTCTTTAAGATGGTGCAATCCCAGGCAGAATTGCTGGGCCAGGCTCTGCGTTCTGAACAAAGGAGCGGGGTCTCAGACGCTAATATCGTGGCCTCCAGAGGAGTGCCGGTAGTGGACGGCCTGGGGCCCCTGGGGGATTTGGAACACAGTGAGCAGGAATATATGCTCATATCCAGTCTGGCGCCAAGGGCCTGTCTGCTGGCCCTGTCCATTTGGCGCTGCTGCCAGGTCAATCAGGCCCCGGACCTTTAATGAATCAGAGCACTTAGCAGTGCATCAGCCTTGAAGCATTGCACAGGTTTAGTTTCCCGGTTTTTTCCTGTTTTGAACAGCAGCCCTGGTCAAGACAGCCAAAATGCCGCAAATCATGCCCAGTATCAGGGCCCGCAAGGGCTCCACCCCGGTCCAGCCAGCTATCAGACCCACTGAACCTCCAAGGATTATGCCCCGGACAATGTTATTTTGCATATAGTCTCCTACAAAAAAAATCCCTGAACCCTTGAGCGGGCCGGGATGTTTAAATGGCGGAGAGGGAGGGATTTGAACCCTCGATCGGGGTTTAACCCGATACTCGCTTAGCAGGCGAGCGCCTTCAGCCAGCTCGGCCACCTCTCCTTTCTTGCAGGTCCTTCTAATTACTGTGCCAAGCCTGCTGCAAACTGTCAACACTTTTTCCGGAAACTTATTTATACTTTACAAAAGCCTGGTTGGGAGCTATCCATGATCTGTCTGATCAGTGCAGATCCTGTAAAGCTAGCATCAAACCGGAAATATTAGCCCATGCCTTTAAAGCAACCTGCATTTTGTTTCTGCATCTTCATACCTTTCCTGCTATTCATAACTGCTTTTCTTCTCCTGGCCCAGGTTGGTGCGGCCCAGGAGCTGTTTTCCAGGCCTGAGTCTGATCAGCATGAACCATGGGAACTTTTTGCCGCAGGACTCAAGGTAAACCGTAAATTGAAAATTGTAGAGGCAGAAGGCGATGTCCATCTGCAACACAAAAACGATGTATTGCAGGCTGACTATGCCAGATATTATTGGGAGACCGGCTGGATCTATTTGCAGGGCAACGTCTATGCCGAGCTGGATCAGGACATATTACGGGCCAGGGAGGCAGAGTTCGACCTACAAAACAGGGTGGGCTGGTTAAAACAAGGCCAGATTTTTATATCTGAACCGCATATGTATGTCTCTGGTCAGAACCTGCAAAAAACTGGACAGGAAACCTATAGCTTTGAGCAGGCTAAAGTCACCACCTGTGATGAGCAAAAACCAGCCTGGTCCCTGCGCACCTCCCAGGGCGAGGTAACTCTGGAAGGTTACGCCCATTTGCATAGGCCCAGATTTCAAATCAAGGACAGACCACTACTATACTTCCCGTACTTGGTTTTACCGGTCAAACAAACCAGGCAATCCGGCCTTCTAAGGCCAGAATATTACAGCAGCAGCAGGGACGGCACAGGGATCAACCTGCCTTATTTCCAGGTTATAAACCAGGAGCAGGACCTGACCTTTTATTTAAACTATATGAGCCAGAGGGGGTTTATGCCAGGCCTGGAATACAGGCTGAACCCGGACCCCTGGACAAAGGGCCTGTTCCGGATGGACTGGGTTCAGGATCAAGTACGTTTTGACTCATATCCGGAACCAGATCCTGACAAATTCCCCAAGGATAGATTCTGGCTGCGCGGCAAGCTGGATGGATTTATTCTGCAGCCTGAATGGCAGGCCATCTTGGATTTGGACTATGTTTCAGACCAGTATTACCTGCGGGAGTTCAAATCTGGATACAGCGGGTTTACACAGAGCAGGGAAGAATTTTTACATGAATTTGGCCGGGATATTGCCAACAAAGACTCTTTGCGCCGCAAGAACCTTTTTGTACTCTCCCGCAACTGGTCTGATTTCGGACTGCAGGGCAGGCTGGAATATGACCAGAATCCTGAATACCAGCAAAAAGATAAAGATTCCTCAACTGATCCCACCCTGCAGAGGCTGCCTGAACTGCATTTTGATTTTTTCCGCAGTGATTTGAGCCAGAGCCCATTGCAATGGGAGGCCAGGAACCAAATTACAAATTTCTGGCGCAGGGCAGAAGATGAACAAGAAGGGGTACGCCTGGATCTACATCCCAGGCTTTTTTGGCCGCTGCGCTCAGGCTTTGGCAGCCTGCTGCCAAGCCTGGGCCGGCGTCAGACCATGTATTATGCACAAGATAAGCCCCAAGAGATGCAGGATGATTATCACCAGCGGGGCATATGGGATGTCCATGTCAGCGCCTTTAGCGAGCTGTTCCGTATTTTTGACTTGCCGGCAAAGACTGATATGGAGCCTGTGCCCCAAAATTCAGGCAACTCAGCCTGGAGCAAAATCAGACACAGCCTGCAGCCTGAACTGGAGTATACTTATATCCCGGATAAAGACCAGTCTGATCTGCCTGAATTTGACGGCCTGGACAGGATTGAGGCCCAAAATAAGCTGGACTATTCCCTGAAAAACGTGCTGACCAGAAGGCTGGACTCGGTGCGGTTAAGCCCAGATAACCAAGAAATAGATTTGCACAAGGACTACCTGGACTTTTTGGAACTGGAGCTCAGACAGAGCTATGACCTGCGGGAAGCAGACCGGGACACCCAGCTGGATGAATATCCCAGAAGGCCTTTTAGCGACATCCGGGCCAGATTGCTGCTCAGGCCATTGCCCGGGATCAGCCTGCAGGATTCTACTTGGGTCTCGCCTTACACCGGGAATATAACCGAGCATGAACATATGCTGCGCCTGAACCATCAGGAGCTAGGCCAGGCCTATTTTGGCCTTGACTACAGAAAAGAACTGGATGATATTCAGCGACAAAACCAGCAGGCCCTGCGTATCCTCCGTACTGGAGGCCGGCTGGAATTTGATTCCTGGTCTATGCTCTATGATTTAGAGCAGGACCTGCAGGAACATGAGCTGATCAGGCAAAGGATGGGTGTGGCTTATAAGCACCAGTGCTGGAACATTGAACTCAATTATATACAGAGCCCGGAGGAAGACCGGGTGGAGCTATCCCTTAGCCTCTACCAGTTGGGAGAAATTGAACAGCCTATATTTACTGCACCTCGTTGAGCCGCAGGAGCACTGAGTTGCATGCCCAGCCTTTGTTGCTCCCAGCAAGAGGTTTTGGCGTATCCTTGCAGGAATAGTAAGCCCCTTGCATTACATATGCCTAGTGCAGCAGGCTGGTCCATGATTATTACCTTTAGCTTGGAAAAATAATTTCAAAAAAAGTGATTTGATGAGCGTACAGATTAAGATCCTGCCAGAAAATCTGCAAAACCAGATAGCAGCCGGAGAGGTGGTGGAGCGCCCGGCTTCGGTACTCAAGGAACTGGTAGAGAACAGCCTGGATGCGGGGGCCAAGCGCATTGAAGCCTGGATTGAACAGGGCGGACAGAACTTGATCAAGGTCCAGGATAATGGCTGGGGCCTGTCTAAGGACCAGATTCCTCTAGCCCTTTGCAGGCATGCCACCAGCAAGATACAGGACATCCAGGACTTAAGCCGGATCAGCAGCTTTGGCTTTCGTGGGGAGGCCTTGCCAAGCATTGCTGCAGTTTCCAGACTGAGCATATCCTCCATAGTACAAGGTGAGGATTCAGGATTCAAGCTGCAGGTTGAATTCGGAAAGATTACTGATCAAGGCCCGGTTCCTATGCGTTCTGGTACACAGGTAGAGGTCAGGGATCTATTTTTCAATACCCCGGCCAGATTGAAATTTTTAAAAACCACTGCTACCGAGGCCAGGAAATGTCAAGAAATCCTGCAGCAATTCGCTCTGGCCCACTGCGACAAAGAGTTCCAGCTATATCTGGCAGGTAGAATCAACCAGGAATTCCCTAAAAAGCAGACCTTGGAACAGCGCCTGCAAAAGATCTGGCCGGAACAAATCGCGGAAAAAATGCTCCAGGTAAGTGCAAGTACACAGGACATGCAGATCAGTGGGTTGACAGGCAGCCCTGAGACTGCTCAATCCAGACCGGGCAGAATATCTTTCTTTGTCAATCAAAGGCCTGTACAATCCAGGCTGCTGCAAAGCGCTCTGAAAAAGGCCTACCAAGGCAGGATACTGGGCAGGGAATATCCCCAGGCGGCCTTGTTCCTAGAATTGGATCCAGCCCAACTGGATGTTAACGTACATCCAGCCAAGCTGGAGGTCAGATTCCGGGATGAACAGGGGGTATTCAGACTGGTGCACGGAGCTGTCTCCAAGGCTCTGGACCAAAGCCCTGAAACTCTTAGCCCAGACTTGGGGCAAGGCTCTGAAAAGCAGCAAAATCGATCCGGGCCCAAATATAAATTTCAAACCTTTGAAGAATTTGCAGGTCTGGATCTAGAAGAAGCAAAACATGATTTTATTAGCATAGGCAATAGCCTGCCAGAGCAAATACATAACCTGGATAATAATGCCGCCAAGCCGGAGCCTGTCCTGCAGAAAGCCCGGGAATCCAGCTCTGTCTGCCTGAAAAATCACAGATATCTGGGTCAGCTGGATAGGACCTATCTCTTGATTCAGGAAGGAGAGCAAGCCCTGCTTTGTCTGGACCAGCATGCAGCCCATGAAAGAGTGCTTTTTAACCGCTTCCGGAATAGAATCCAAACCTTTGCCAGTCAGAGATTGGGTATGCATATGCAGCTCAATCTACATCCCCAGGAGTATAACTGCCTGGAGCAGGCTGCCAGTTATCTTCGCAGTTCAGGATACGCCTTTTTCCGGCCGGACAAATATACCCTGGTCCTGCAGGCTATACCGGATTTTATGTCTCCGGAAGAGGCTAAGTCTTTTCTGCGCCAGGTGCTGCAGGAAAGACTGGACTCCATGGACAGCCTGTGGTGTTCTTTGGCCTGCAGGCAGGCCGTCAAGGCCGGGGAAGCTCTAAGCCCTAATGAGGCCTGCCGGTTGATTCAGTCCTGGCTGGAATGCCCGGACAGGGACTATTGCCCTCACGGCAGGCCTGTGCTGGTTCGCCTAAACTCCAAGGATCTGGCCAGGATGTTTAAGAGGAGCCACTAGACAGCATCCTGCCCAAATATGAGCACAAGCTTCATTGCTGACCAGCAGCAGGCTACTGTCAGATGCCAACCTGCTGCTGCATAAATCCGGCAGCTAGGCTATACCCAGCTTGAATTTCAAGGAGCGTAATGTGTTGCGCATCAGCATGGTAATGGTCATCGGCCCTACTCCACCTGGTACCGGGGTAATCCAGCCTGCGATTTCCTTGGCTGCATCAAAGTCAACATCTCCACGCAAAATAGCAACCATCTTATTCGGATCCTGCTTGCTGGGCTTTTCACCGACCCGATTCACACCCACGTCGATGACACAGGCCCCGGGCTTGATCCATTCCGGCTTGACCAGTCCGGGTACTCCTGCGGCTACGATCAATATATCAGCCCGCTGGCAATGAGCAGCCATATCCTTGGTCCTGGTATGCACCACAGTGACTGTGGAGTTGGCTCCCTGGCCCTTTTGCAGCATCATATTGGCTATGGGCTTGCCCACTATATTGGATCTGCCCACTACCACAACTTCAGCCCCGCTGGTTTCCACCCCAGCCCTGACAATCATCTCCTGGATGCCAGCAGGCGTACAAGGCGGAAACTTGACTTCATCACCGCCGATCATGAGCCGGCCCACGTTTACTGGATGAAAACCATCCACATCCTTATCCGGATCAATAGCATTGAGCACTTTCTTGTCGTTAATGTGCTTGGGCAGGGGTAATTGGACCAGTATGCCGTGGATGGACTCGTCCTTGTTGTATTTGTCTATTAGATCCAAAAGTGCTTGCTCGCTGATATCATCGGAATGTGTATCCTGGACCTCTTTAAAGCCCAGTCTATGGGCAGTCTTGATTTTTAGGGAAACATAGGACTGGGAGCCGGGATCCTCGCCCACCAAGATGGTAACCAGCCCAGGCACCTGATTATATTTTTCCTTGATCTGTTTTACCTCTGCTTCGATCTCCTCCAGGATATTCTCCCGGATCTCAGTGCCCTTGATCAATGTTGCGCTCATAACACATCTCCTTTTGCTTTGGTTATAATAAAATAAATACTGTACCCTGCTCAAAAACTGCTTTTCTGTCCAGATTTTGTTAAAATTTGTAATTATTCACCACCTGCTGTGCTTAAAATTTGGGAACTGGTAAGGCCAGTGAATAGTCAGTGCTGAATAGTTAAGAAAATTTTTGCAAAACTGGTAAGCTGGAAAGAGCTTATTTGTCAATATCCTGGAATGTAGTTTTATTTAGAGCCATTTTTTGAGCAGGGTCTGGCCGTAATACCAGGCCTGATCTCCCAGATGTTCTTCAATACGCAGCAATTGATTATATTTACACAGCCGGTCGCTGCGGCTCAAAGATCCGCTTTTGATCTGCCCGGCATTAACCGCCACCGCAAGATCTGCAATAAAAGCATCCTCTGTTTCTCCTGATCTATGAGAGATAACATTACTGTAAGCATTGGTTTTGGCCAGCTCTATAGTGCCCAGGGTCTCGGACAGGGTTCCAATCTGGTTCAGTTTGATCAGGATAGCATTGGCCACGTTCTGCTCAATGCCCTGGGCCAGTATATCAGGATTGGTGACAAAGATATCATCTCCCACGATCTGCAGCTTTCCTCCCAGGCTTTTGGTCAGTTCTTGCCAGCCTTGCCAGTCATTTTCACCCAGGCCGTCTTCAATGGATACTAAAGGGAATCTGTTGCACAGGTCCTGATAATATTGCACCATACCCTGAGAGTCTAATTCCAGGTTTTCCCCGGAAAGTACGTACTTATCTTTCTCTAAAAACTCTGAGGATGCAGCGTCAATGCCCAAAGCTATGCCTTGACCCGGAGTATAACCAGCCTTTTCTATGGCCTGCAGGATATACTCAAAGGCTTGGGCATGGCTGGACAGGTCAGGAGCAAAACCTCCTTCATCCCCCACTGCTGTGCTTAGACCTTTTTCATGCAAAATAGACTTCAAAGCCTGGAAGGTCTCTGCTCCCATACGCAGGGCCTGTCTGAAGCTTTTTGCGCCCAAGGGCAGGATGAGGAACTCCTGAATATCCAGGTTGTTGGAGGCATGAGCCCCTCCATTGATAACATTCATCTGAGGTACAGGCAGCATCCTGGCCCCGGCTCCTCCCAAATATCTATATAAGGGTAATTCTGAAAATTCAGCGCCTGCCCTGGCCACTGCCAAGGAGACACCCAATATGGCATTAGCACCCAGGACAGATTTATTCTCGGTCCCGTCCAACTCCAGGAGCAAAGCGTCCAATTCAGTTTGGCGCAAGGCATCCAGGCCCACCACATGCTGGGCTATCTTGCTCAGTACATTGTCCACTGCCTGCAGCACACCCTTGCCCTGATAACGGGAGGAGTCCTGGTCCCTCAACTCCAGTGCCTCTCTGGAACCGGTAGAAGCCCCAGAGGGCACTGCTGCCCTGCCCTGGGCCCCGGATTCTAGTTCCACTTCCACCTCAATAGTGGGATTGCCGCGGGAGTCCAATATTTCTCTGGCCTGTAATTCTAGAATCATGCTCATATTTACCTCCTTATAAGCA
>CAZLUR010000068.1:0-13261 GCA_964562725.1 uncultured Desulfohalobiaceae bacterium
GCTTAGTACAAACCTGCTAAACCCTTCCACATTGAATGAGTACCTGGCCGGACCCCAGGATTTTGCTTGGAGTATGGCCCCCTTGGTCTGGGATGAACAGGGCAGGGCCAGGCAGGAGCTCTTTTTGCTGCAGCCCGGAGATTCCGGGCCAGAACTCTTGGATTTGCCTCTGCTTAGGGCCAGGTGGGCCCTGGAGAGGGATTATGAATTGCGCAGAAGGGCCAGATACATTGACCTAGAGGTTTTACAATAGGAGCTGGACAGCCTGCTGAGCCAGGCAGACTCCTGTCAGATTTGGTGAAGAATTACAAATACGGGTCAACAAAAAGCATCCAGTCTTATGGATTCTAACCAGGATCTAGAAGGAGAAAGTGCATGAAAATCAGCAGGCAAGAGGTGGCCAAGACCGCGGAGCTGGCCAGACTGGAAGCAGACCAGGACAAGCTGGAGCTTTTTGCAGGACAACTAAGCAGCATCCTGGAGTACATGGAAACTTTAAATGAGCTGGATACCAGCCAAGTCCAGCCCATGTACTCACCACTGCAGTTTGGGACCAAATTTCGGGAAGATCAGGAGCTGCAGGAATATGAGCGGGAGGAAGTTCTGCAAAACGCCCCAAGCCAGGACGGCAGATATTTTGTTGTGCCCAAAATCTTTTAGACCTGCCAAACCAGGCCTATAATCCGGAAGACAAGGACAAGCAAATGCAGCAGCTATACAAGCTGGGTGCCCGGGAGTTAAGAAAGGGGTTTGAAGAGGGCCGCACCAGCCCCAGCCAGGTAGTGCAGGCATGTCTAGAAAGGATAGAACACACAGAGCCGGAGATCCATGCCCTGCTTTATGTCAACCAGGACCAGGCCCTGGTCAGGGCTAGGCAGCTGGAGGCTGTGGGGCCTGACCCTGGGCAGATTCTTTGGGGCCTACCGGTGGTGGTCAAGGATGTTTTGGCCTGCAAAGGCATGCCCGCTACCTGCGGCTCCAGGATGCTCAAGGATTTCATGCCTTTTTATCAGGCTACTGTGGTGCACAGGCTGCAACAGGCCGGAGGCATAGTGCTGGCCAAGTCCAATATGGACGAGTTCGCCATGGGTTCTTCCACAGAGAATTCTGCATTTGGCCCCACCCACAACCCCTGGAATACTATGCATGTGCCAGGAGGCTCCAGCGGGGGCTCGGCTGCCAGTATAGCCGCTCTGCAGGCCCCGCTGGGTCTAGGCACAGACACTGGAGGCTCTATACGCCAGCCTGCCGGATTTTGCGGCTTGATAGGCGTGAAACCCACCTATGGTTTGGTCTCCAGATTCGGTTTGATAGCCTATGGATCTTCCCTGGACCAGGCCGGGCCACTGGCCAGAAATGTCCCGGACGCAGCCCTGCTATTACAGGCCATAGCCGGGCATGACCCCAGGGACTCCACTTCTGCTCCTGCACAGCCTGTTGACTACCTGCAGGATCTGGAAGCCAGACAGGATCTGCAGGGAGTCAAGCTCGGCATACCTGAAGAATACTGGGATCAAGGTCTTTCTTCTGAGGTGCGGGAATGCGGCCAGAGATTCCAGGAGCTGGCCCAGGATTTAGGTGCAGAACTGGTCAGGATATCCCTGCCTTCTTCTCCTTACGCCATTGCTGCCTATTACATACTGGTTATGGCCGAGGCCAGCTCCAACTTGGCCAGATATGATGGGGTGCGCTATGGCTATAGGCCTCCCGGGGTCAAGGATCTGCGAGAGATGTATGTGCAAAGCAGGAGTCAAGCCCTGGGCAATGAGGTGCAGCGCAGGATCATTCTGGGTACATATGCGCTCTCTGCAGGATATTATGATGCCTATTTCCGTAAGGCAGCCCAGGTCAGAAGGCTGATCCACGATGAATATCAACAAGCCCTGGAGCAGTGCGACCTGATTCTGGCACCCACAGCTCCGAGCACTGCTTTTAGACTGGGGGAGAAAATAGAGGACCCCTTGCAGATGTATCTCACGGACATCTACACCAATCCCTTGAATTTGACCGGACTTCCCGGGCTGAGTATGCCCGCTGGTCTGGGCCGGGACAGCGGCCTGCCTGTAGGCATGCAATTGTTTGCCCCGGCCTTTGCTGAACAAAAACTCCTGCAGATAGCCAGAGTCCTGGAAAAGCGTCAGGGACCTCTGCCTAGAACAGGCAGTCTTTTGACCTGATGCCCTCCTGAAGCAATGAACCTTGAAGCAGAAAATCTGAATTGCGGGTCAGTAGCAGTAGCAGTAAGCGGAGGAGCGGACAGCCTGCTGGCCCTGTACCTTTTGGCCCGCCGGGGACAGGCTTGTCTGGCACTTCATGCCAGGTTTGGGCAGGGCCAGGACTCTGATCTGGAAAAGGATCTGCAGGCGCTGTGTCAAAGACTGCAAGTACCCCTTTATATACTGGATCTGCAGCGCCAGTTTTATGAATTGATCATAGCGCCTTTTGTGCAGGCCTATCTCTGTGGAGAAACCCCTAATCCCTGTGCCTGGTGCAATGCCAAAATCAAATTTGGAATCATGCTGGAAAAAGCCAGAGAATTAGGGGCAGACTGCCTGGCAACTGGCCATTATGTACGCAGGCAAGGTGCAGTATTGCTGCGCGGCTTGGACCCGGCCAAGGATCAGAGTTATTTTTTGGCCCTGTTAAACAGGCAGCAAGTAGCCAAAGTTTGTCTTCCCCTGGGCCAGTGGCGAAAAGAAATGGTGCGCTCCAGGCTTAAACAGGAGGGGCTGCAGGTGCCTGCAGGCACTGAAAGTCAAGAGATCTGTTTTATTCCAGATCAAGATTATCGGAGCTTTTTGGCCGGGCAGGGCCTGGAGTTGCCCGGACCCGGCCTGATTGTGGATACATCCGGCCGGGTGCTGGGCAGGCACCAGGGTCTATACGCTTATACCATTGGCCAGAGAAAAGGCCTGGGCATTGCCTATAGCGAACCATTGTACGTATTAGGCAAGGATATGCGAAATAATCAATTGCTGGTGGGGCCTGGCAGTGAGCTGCGGGCCAGTGGTTTTTTGCTGCGGGAAGCCAATTTTGTTCTACCGCGCAGTTCTTGGCCAAAAAGGATTTGGGTCCAGACCAATTACCGGGAGAGCCCTGTGCAGGCCGGGCTGCAAGACACTAACCAGGCCCTGTATGTTGATTTTATGCAGGAGCGCAAGCCAGCAACACCAGGTCAAGTTGCGGCATTTTATTCTGAACAGGGCCAGCTCCTGGGAGGAGGAATTATCCATGCCTGAGGTGGAAAAGTTTTATATATTCACTTTGGGCTGCAAAATAAATCAATATGAGAGCCAGGTCCTGCTGGAGGCCTGGCAAAGACAGGGGCTCAAGGCCACAGATCAGCCTGAGCAAGCTGGGCACATCCTGATCAACAGCTGTGCAGTCACTGAGCGGGCAGTGCAGGATCTGCGCAGGGCTGTGCGCAGGCTTAACAGGGCTAGTCCCGGGGCCAGGATAGTGCTCACCGGCTGCGCGGCTTCTGGCGGCTGTTCTGATCTGGGCAGCCTGCCTGGGGTCAGCCAAATCATACCCCAGCAGGAGAAGCAGCGTTTGTTGTTTTTCCAGAATAGTTCGGCTGGTCCGGGGCCTCAGCCCAGGGATTTCTGTTCCTTGCAGGGCATTGCAGATTTCCCCCGGGCCAGGCCGGTATTAAAAGTACAGGATGGCTGCAGCAGCAATTGCAGCTATTGTATAGTGCCCATGACCCGGGGCAAATCCAGAAGCAGGCCTCCAGGACAAATCTTGCAGGAGGCCCATGATCTGGCTCAGGTCGGATTTAAGGAGCTGGTTCTAAGCGGGATCAATCTGGCCCAGTTCAGGTTTGCCGGCCAAGGAGGGTTTTGGGAGCTGCTGCAATGGCTGGATGAGCAGCTCTTTAGCCGCTGGGGAGATGGGCTCAGGCTGCGACTGAGTTCCCTGGATCCAACACTGTTAAGCCCCAAGGCCTTGCAGGTCCTGGCTTCCTGCAGGCTGGTCTGCCCGCACCTGCATCTTTCTTTGCAGAGCGCCAGCCCCAGAATATTGCAGAACATGGGGCGCAACAACTATAGCATACTGCAAATCCAGGAATTTTTGGCCTCTCTGCTCCAGGTTTGGCCTTTATACGCTTTGGGGGCTGATATACTCTTGGGCTTTCCTGGTGAGACCCGGCAGGACTTTAAGCGTACAATGCAATTTTGTCAGGAGCAGCCGTTGAGCTATGCCCACGTCTTTACCTATTCGCCCAGGCCTGGGACCAGGGCCGCTAAATTCCCGGAGCAAGTGCCCTCAAAACTGAAAAAAATGCGCAGCCAGGAGCTGCGCCTTAGGCTGGAAGCCAAGAAAGAGGCTTTCTGGCATGTATTGAGTGCTAAAGACAAATTAGAAGTCGTTTTGGAACAGACAAAGCCTGCTTTAGGGCTCTGCGAGTATTACGCACCTTGCATACTTCAGGATCCGCATCCTTTATTAGCCCAGAAGCAGAAACTCTGGGTAAAGCCTGTGGGCTATAATGCAAAGGGAATCCTGGCCCGCGCGGACTCTGCCGGCCCTGTTGCCGCTCAGGCTGGTATTGGGCAATGAGCAGGCTGCAGGAACCCCAGTCAGCCCAGCTTTTGATCTCCATCCTGAGCAGCAGCTGGACTCAATTCTGGCCCGGCCTGCTACAGCAGTTGGAAGGGGAGTTGGGCAGGGCGGATTTTGTTTCTGCTGCTTTGGATTTTACTGAGACAAGTTACTACGACCAGGAGCTGGGAACACCTATTACTCGCAAAATATTGGCTTTTGAGCCTTTGCTGCCCCAGCAGGAACTGGTGCGCTGCAAGCTGTATTGCCAGGAACTGGAAAGGGCCGGATCCAGGCTGGATGGCCGCAGGCTATTCAACCTGGACCCCGGGATTTTGTGCCTGGAGCGACTGGTGCTGGCCACAGGCAAGAATTTCACCCATCGTATCTACTTGGATCAGGGGGTTTTTGCAGATCTGACCCTGATTTATACAAAAGGGGGCTGGCAAGCACTGCCCTGGACTTATCCGGACTATGCAGGTAATCTTGTGCAGGATATTTTAAGCTGGTTGCGCGACAGGTATAAACAGAAGCTTAAGGCCCGGGAAAAATAAGTAGGTTTGTAATTATTCAGCACTTAAGCCGGTTAGAGGATTTGCAAACAAAAATGTGCATATGGTGTCTATTCAAAAAAGGGGGCAGTCTTGCAAAAGAGCATGACCGGCTATGGCGCCTATCAGGGTAGAGACAAGATCTGCTTCCAGAACTGGGAGATAAAAAGCGTCAATGCCAAGCATTTAAGCCTGCGCTGGATGGTGCCTTCTTTTTTGCAAAGCCAGGAACAGCTCTGGTCCCAAAAGGTCCGGGAATTTGCCGTCAGGGGCAGGCTGGAGATAAGTCTGGACCTTAGGCTTTTACAAAAGGACCTGGTGCCTGTGCATCTAGATCTGGCCCGGGCCGGGGCTATGCTTGATCAGCTGCAGGAATTGGCCCGGGAGCAGAGTCAAAAATTTGTGCCAGACTTAAACCGCCTGTTGCACATCCCGGCCTTGTGGCAGGAGCAGGAGGCAGGGCTCAAGGATGAATTGCATGCTGTTTTGCTTGCAGGCCTGGAGCAGGCCCTGCAGGACTGGGAACAGGCCCGGCAAGAGGAGGGCCGCAGCTTGAGCCAGGATCTGTTGCAGCGGGTTTTAAAGATGAAGGACTGGATACAGGACCTTCAGGGCTTGACCCGGAATCTGGCCCGGGAAAAGCTGCATGCTTTGCAGGAGCGTTTGACAGAAATAATCCCTGATACAGGGTTGGCTTTTGATGAACAGAGGCTGCTGCAGGAATTGGCCCTATTGGCAGATAAGGCGGATGTCAGCGAGGAGTTAACCCGTTTGCAAAATCACTTGGACACCTTGCACAGCTTTCTGGATTCTGCCGGTGCAGGCGGGCGAAAAATGGACTTTATGCTGCAGGAATGCTTTCGGGAAATTAATACCTGTGGGAATAAGGCCCAGGATGTAAATGTCAGCCGTTTGGTGGTGGAGTTTAAGGCAGAGCTGGAGAAGTGCAGGGAACAGGTCCAGAATTTGGAGTAAGTATGGCAGCACTAAGACGTCTCTTGAACATCGGCTTTGGCAATTCAATAGTGGTTTCCAGGGTGGTGGGCATAGTTAACCCTGGCTCATCTCCCATGCGCAGGCTGCGCGAGGATGCCAGACAAGAAAGCAGGCTGGTGGATGCCACCCAGGGCAGAAAGACCAGATCGATTATTATTACGGATTCCAACCATATCTTTCTTTCAGCCCTACAGGCAGAGACCATTGCCCAGCGCTATGCAGACAAAGGACCAGATGATGAAGGTTAAGGCCGCCAATGGCCTGGCTCTGGTCATTTGTGCTCCTTCTGGCGCAGGCAAGAGCACCCTGATCAGCAAACTGCTGCAGGAGTTTCCAGGGTTTTCCTTTTCAGTATCCTATACCACCCGTGCCCCCAGGCCTGGGGAAGTCCAGGGCAGGGATTATCATTTTGTGCAGGTAAAGGAGTTCCTGAGCCTGGCTGAAGAGAATTTTTTTGCAGAGTGGGCCCAGGTGCACGACAACTATTACGGCACCCCTTTGCAGAAAAGCCTGGAGCTTATGCAGGCTGGAAATGATCTGCTTTTTGATATAGATATCCAGGGGGCCAGGCAGCTCCGGGCCAATCTTAACTCCGGAGTTTTCGTGTTTATCCTGCCTCCTTCCAGATCTGTGCTGGAAACCAGATTGGCCAGACGGGGTACTGATGATGCAAAAAGCAGGCAAAGGCGTTTGGATATTGCTAGACAAGAGCTTCAATCTGCAGAAGAATTTGATTATTGGATTTTGAATAAGGATCTGCAGCTGGCCTATCAAGACCTGCGTGCAGTATATCTGGCAGAGAAATGCAGACCCAGGCTGCAACCCGGCTTGCTGCAGGAAGTCCTGGCTTCTTGGAACCAGGCTTAAGTCTGATTTGTCAAAAAAGCAAAAAGGCCTTAACTGACAGGAAGCTCCAGCCCCAAAGGGGTTTAGGTGAGTATGCATTGCAGTTGGAGATTTGAAGACTCTTTAGGAGGCAGCGAGCCTGCGGAACTGCCATCCTGGGCTGAGCAGCTGGATATTTCCCCTTTTCTCACCAGACTGCTTTGGCGCAGGGGGTTTTGCAGTATCCAGGATATGGACCGCTTTTTAAGTCCTGGCCTGCGCCATTTGCCAAAACTGGAGAGCTGGCCAGAGCTGGAGCAGACGGCCCTATTTCTGGCCTCTGGTTTAAAGCAGGGTAAGACCCTGGCAGTCTGGGGAGACTATGATGTGGACGGTTTGACCTCCACTGCCCTGGTCCTGGATGTCCTGCGCAACAAGGGGTACCGCACTTTGCACCATATCCCGCACAGACTGCAGGAGGGTTATGGCCTCAATGCTCAGGGATTGCAGGATTTGGCTGCGCAAGGGGCACAAATCCTGCTCACTGTGGACTGTGGTCTGGCAGACCTGCAGGAGGTTCAATTGGCCCTTGAACTGGGCCTGCAGGTGGTTATTACGGATCATCACCTGCCTGGTGATAAACTGCCTGCTGCGCAGCACGTGCTGAACCCCAAGCTCAGTGCTTGTGCTTTTCCTAATTTGGCCGGGGTGGGTGTGGCCTTTTTGCTCATGTGCAGGCTGAACAGACTCCTGCCTGGAGAACCCCTGGACATGCGGACATACCTGGACCTGGTGGCTTTGGGCACCATAGCAGATGTGGTGGAACTGAGCCTGGAGAACCGCATTCTGGTCAAAAATGGCCTGCTTTTTCTGCAGGAGGCCAAAAGGCCCGGCATCTTTGCCCTGAAGGAAGTAAGCAGGCTCTCGCCTACAGCAGCCCTGGGCAGCGGACAGGTGGGTTTTAGCCTAGGCCCCAGGCTGAACGCCGCCGGCAGGATGGGCGAGGCCGATCTGGCCCTGGAGTTGCTTCTGGCCCCGGATCTGAGTACTGCCAGACCCCTGGCAGCCAGGCTGGACAAACTGAACCAGAACCGGCAACAGCAGGAAAAGGGGCTGCTGGAGCAGGCCCTGGAACAGGCTGAGCAGCAAAAGGGCAATTTGGGGCTGGTATTGTACGACCCCCACTGGCATCCTGGTATTATCGGCATAGTAGCCTCACGTATAGCAGAGCGCTATTGCAGACCTGTTTTGCTTTTGACCCGGGACGGAGATGGCATTAAAGGCTCTGGCCGGAGCATTCCAGAGTTTGATCTTTTTCAGGGCTTGCAGGACTGTGCTGCCTGCCTGCGCAGTTTCGGAGGTCACCGCCAGGCTGCCGGGCTGAGCCTGGATCAGGAGAACCTGCAGAGGTTACAGGAGGATTTTCAGCAGGCTGTGCTGGAGCAGCTGGGTCCGAAACTGCCTGGCCCAAGCCTGCGCTTGGAAGCCAAGCTGGGGCTGGATCTGGTGGACCTGCAATTAGTCAGGGAGCTGGATCTATTGCAGCCCTTTGGTCCTTCCAATCCCAGCCCGATATTCTGCTCCAAAGCTTTGCGTGTCCAAAAATACAAGGTTATCGGGCAAAAACATGTCTCATTGCAGGTGCGCGACGAAAAGGCAGGGGTCAGTATGTCCTGTAAGGCTTGGCGCCAGGCCGGGAGCCTGGGCCCGGAAGTGGCCGGGAGCAGGATGCAGCTGGCCTTTACCCCCAAGCTGAATTATTATAATGGCTTGACCAGTATAGACCTGGTGATCAAGGATTGGCTCAGCCTGGACCAGGGACACAAAAAGTAGTCAGCTTTGTATACTGCAGTAATAAAATACTGTTCACTATTTGCTTTGTAGTCCGTCTTCAAAATCCGGGCAGGGACAAGCCTTCAAGCTCAACCCTCCAGCTGGATATAGTCCTGGACCACCATTTTTAGACCAAAGCCCGGGAAGTTGACTTGATACTTGTTGGGCGGTACAAACCTGACCACTTTGCCCCGGCCAAAGATCCTGTGCCGGCAAAAGCCCAGGTTTTGCTGAGGTTTAGCTGGAGCAGTGTCCTTGCGGGAGGCTTTTGCTTTGGCCTCCTGGGCCCTTTGCTGCAGGCTGCCGTTGTATTGTTCGTAGAACTCTTCAAAGCTGTCTGGCTCAAACTCCAGGACAAAGGGACTGCTACAGACCGGTTCACTGCTGCTTTGATATTTGTTGTGCAAGGTCTCTGGTATACACAGACCCAGATAGTCCTTGGCCCGGGTGCAGGCCACATAGAACAGCCTGCGTTCCTCTTCCATGGCCTGGGGATCCAGGGCTGCATGTCTGGAAGGAAATCTGTCCTCCACCAGGTCCAAGATGAAAACTGCAGGCCATTCCAGGCCTTTGGCTGAATGCACCGTGGACAGGGTCAATCTGTCCAGGAATTCCTGCTGGTCTGATGGCTGTTCCGGGGGCTCCAGGCTCAAATCCGCCAGGAACTGAGCCAGGTCCACATAGGCCGAGCCGATCTGGGCCAGCTGGTCCAGGCCAGCCTGGCGCTTAGGATAATCATCCGGATAGATTTCCTGCAGTTTGGGTTGATAGTAATCCATGATCTGCTCCAGGGCCTGGACTGGAGATGGCTGTACTGAGCGCAGATCCTCCAAAATTTGAAAAATCCTGGCCAGTTCCTGGTTCTTTTTACAACTGTTCTCCAAATATGTCTTGTCAGTCTCAAATAGGCAGGCATAAAGCTTCATGCAGGTCTTGGCGCCTATCTGGGGTACCAGGGACATGCATCTCTGCCAGGCTGGCAGGTCTGCAGGGTTGAGCACCAGTTTGAGGAAGGCCAGGACATCCTTGATGTGCGCAGCCTCGGAGAACTTGATGCCCCCAAATTTTTGATAGGCTAACCCGGCCCTGTTCAAGACCACCTCCAGGGGATAGGACTGGAAGCTGGCCCTGAAAAGTACTGCCATGTCCTGCAGCCTGTAGGTACTTTGCAGTTCCCGGATTTTGCCCAGCAAGACCCGGGCCTGGGTCTGGTCGCTTATGGAACGCAGCAATTGGGGCTTAGCCCCTTCCTTGCGCTGGGAAAAGAGTTTTTTTTCGAATTTTTCCAGGGCATTGGCCAGGATCTGGTTGCTTAAATGCAAGATGGGTTGGCTGGAGCGGTAGTTCTGTTCCAGTTTAATGATCTTGGTTTGGGGGAAGGCCTCGCAGAATTGCAGGATATTGCTCACTGTGGCTCCGCGGAAGGAGTAAATGGACTGGGCGTCGTCTCCTACAGCCATTAGGTTTTGCTCCTGCCCGCACAAGAGTCTGACCAGCCTGCCCTGGACCAGATTGGTATCCTGAAATTCGTCCACCATGAGGTGGGTGTATTCAGCTGCCAGGCTGTTTTGCAGATCAGGGCGCTGCACAAGCAATTTTTCCAGCACAAAAAGCAGGTCGTCATAGTCCAGCAGGGAGTGTTCCTGCTTGAATTCCTGATAGGCGGCAAAGATATTTTCCAGATCCGGGGCGTAATGCAAGAGATGAGCGGCCTCTTTTTCCAGGATCTGGCTTATTTCCAGCTCTTTATTTCTGCTTTTGCTGAGCAAAGCGCAGATGGTGTTTTTTTTGGGAAAGAGTCGATCCTTGGCAGCGATGCCCTTCAAGTCCCGGACCTGCTTCAGCACGCTTTCAGAGTCTGCTTTGTCCAGAATGGTGAAGCTGTTTTGCAGTCCCAAAAGATGGGCGTGGCGGCGCAACACAGCGTGGGCAAAGGAATGAAAGGTGCCGCCAGTGACCACTCCCTGCAGTTCCTGGCCCAGAAGTCTTCCGGCTCTGTTTAGCATCTGCTGGGCAGCCTTGCGGGTAAAGGTCAAAAGCAGGATGCGGGCCGGATCCGCCCCTTGATGCACCAGATAGGCCAGCCTGTAAATGATGGTCCTGGTCTTGCCGCTGCCTGCACCAGCGATGACTAATACCGGGCCTTGAGTGCTGGTTACTGCTTCCCATTGGGCTGGATTTAATTTTTGCTGGAAATCAATGTGCATGATTGTTGCGTTTTGTCTTTTTGGGGCTTGAAAAAATCCAGGACCTGCTGCCCGGCCTGCCTGACCCGGGTCACCCTGGCTCCCTGGCTGTCCCAGAAAAATGCATCCCGGTGGTCGTGTACCCCTTGCCTGCCGTATAAACCAAAGATACAGCGCCGGTCAAACTTGGCCTTGAGCTCAAATCCGGATTTAGGCACGCAGACCAGGTCAGGCATATGTTCTAGCTGACAGCCTGGATACAATTTGTCTGCATCCAGCACTGCTTCCAATACATTCTGTCCCTGGAAGCTGATCTGGAGCAGGCCCTTTTTGATCTCCTGCTTGATCCGCGGCAGATCCTGCTCTTGCAGGCGGCCTCGGGAAAATCCAGACCTGGTATGCAGATAGATTCGACCTGGATCAAGGGCAAAGGCCAGGCTCTGGGCTGAGATAATGCTGCTGTCCCATTCATTTTGGGGCCGGCAATAGTATTGCAGGTAGCCCTGAGCAGTGAGCCAGGCATTGAGATCCACTTCTTGGCGAAGTTGGTTAAAGCCGTGGTCCGCAAGGACTAAAAGGCGCTTGGGCTCTGCCAGGTGCTGGAAGCGCTCCAGGATCTGGCAAAGGATTCGGTCCCAATCCTGCAGGAGTTCTATACAGGGCGTATGCCAGGGATGAGCAGTGTCCTTTAGGGCAGGGAACAGGAAATGCCCCAGGCGATCCAGCTCAGTAAGCACCAGGACAAAGACATTCCAGGCCAGGTCAGGCCAGAAGAGCTCCAAGGCCTTTTGCCTGGAGCGCAGACAGGCCTGTAGCTCGCCCAGCAGGAAGTCAGGGTCTTTCGCGCCTTTGCTGGTGTCTGCTTCCAGTTTATAATTTTCCTGGTGTAGCCTGGGCAGCAAGAATTTGGGCTGCACTGCTTTATCCAGTTCCAGGGCTACGAAGCCAGAGATGAGTATGCCCGGGATAGGCCGGGCTGGATAGGTGTTGGGCAGGTTGATGACCCTGCTTTGCAGCTGTTTTTGTCCTAACTGGTCAAAAATGGTCTGGCAGGCCACCTGGCTGAAATCTGTTATTTGTAGTTGATAATTTCTTGGATCAAGTCTGGTGAAGCCGAAGATTCCGTGGGTTTCCGGCCCTGCTCCGGTATAGAAGGAGGTCCAGTTCACCGGAGAAAGCTCTGGCAACTCAGAACGCATAGAGCTTGCGCCCTGCTGCAGCAAATACTGCAGCCCGGGCAGGTTTTTCTGGCTACAGAGTCCTTTGGCCAGGGACAGGGAAAGTCCGTCCAGGCCCAGGACCACCACTCTGGGCTCTTGCCTGCCGTGGATCAGTTGCAAGGTTATCCTTTGATTTTGGGATTTAAAAGAATCATGATCATTAATCTGGCAGAACCCATAGGAAAAGTTTTCACAAATTCGGATTTGGGATCTGCTTGAACTGAGCAGCAACAAGAAATATATCAGGATAAGCCGATTTTGGCCAGCAGTATATCCCTGGGCTAAGCATGAGACAAGCTGCAGGCAAAATGAATTGACTTCCAGGCACTGAAGGGTTTATTTTTTTTGCAGCCCGGGTGGCGGAACCAGGTAGACGCAAGGGACTTAAAATCCCTGGGAGTGATCCTCCGTGCCGGTTCGATTCCGGCCCCGGGCACCAGGAATATCAGGGGTTTACAGCCAAGGCTGCGAGCCCTTTTTTTGTTTTAAAGCACTGTTTATGGGCAGACCTGTTTTTTGGTCGCTGGGCAGCGCCTGCAGGCCCGGGAGATTGTGGCAGAAAAGGAGATCCTTAAATTCGATGTAAATGAAATATATGCCTTTATTTTCTTCTTACGCCACTGGTAAGATATGCTAATCTACATCGATCATCATATACTGCCGTATTCTATCTAACTTCTCCCTTTGATCCCCTGAGCTTTCTGCAAAATGAGCTGCGCCTGGAGATCGTTTTGGACCCTAGATGAAAAATCATTCTTAAGGGCATGGACTCGCTTGCTCTCAGGCACGGGAAATGGGCCAAGGAGGTGCTGGATACCTATGACAAGTTCCTGCGCATGCAGCTGGACGCGCCCCAAGAGGAAGTTGAGACCCTCGGTGTGTAAACTGCTGGCCCAAGGCAAGATTGTGATTAGGACTGGAAGGTATGTTGTGCCTTGAATTTTGAAATTGATGGATTGATTTTTGGTAAAGGCAAAGGTACAAGATAAATAATTTAGATTTAGAGCTGGGCAGGGAACTTGGTCAAGTTGGTCGAATTTTGCTGGGGCATAAGACTGAGTGCTTGTTAATGGCCTTGTGATAATTTGAAATCAAGTATATCATG
>CAZLUR010000069.1:0-12926 GCA_964562725.1 uncultured Desulfohalobiaceae bacterium
GCTCTTCCGATCTTCCAGGGTCGGTATGAGCTGCCAGGCCCCAAGCAGATTTTGCAGGAATTGCGGCTTATGCTGGAAAATACCGAGCTGAGCCGAGGCTTGTTCTTTTCTAATCATGCCTCTAATTATTTGCCGCTCAAGGTGCAGTTCCCTGAGGGCAAAGCAAAAGGCCTGCAGATGATTGACCAAGCCCTGCAGAGCCGGCAGGGCTTGAGGCCGGAATGGATGCGGGCCTTATAGACTGCGTCTGAAAAAAACGCTTCTGCAGAGGAAAAGAGCAGACGACCCTGTGCAGTGACAAGGTTTGTTGAGGCTGCTAGAGAATTTAAATAGGCAGCATGTCTTTTGCTGACGCGGGCCCTGGCTTTTGATTTTATGCAATCCAGGTTATTTAGTGAAAATTTGCACAACCCGGGTTGGTTTAATGATTGGAGCTGCAAAGTCTTGGTCGGAATTTAAAAAAAGCTTTGACAGATTTTTGGAAATAAGGTAGAGACTTTCCAAATTTGCAACAAATTTCACAATTTCAGGAGGGGCCATGATAGACCTAAACATCACTATGTTTATCCAGCTGGTGAACTTCTTGATTTTGCTGGCAGTGCTGAATCTAATCTTGATCAGACCCATCAGGGGCATTGTCCGGCAGCGTCAAGAAAAGATGGCTGGAGAGCTCTCCCAGATAGAAGAGTTCAATGCTGAGGCTGAGAAAAAGATGCAAGGCTATCAAGAGGCCCTGGAAAGAGCCAGGCAGGACGGGATAGAAATTCGCAACGAATACAAGGAGCAGGGTAAAAACCAGGAACAGGAAATTTTGGTCCAGGCTGGACAGGAAGCAAAGGATCAGCTGGAAAAAGCCAGGCAAGAAATGACTACTCAGGCTGATCAGGCCAGAAAGAAACTGACCAAGGAAGTGGACAAATTTGCCAAAATGGTGGCCGATCAGGTGCTGGTCAGGGTCTAAACCCGGGAACAAGGAGGATTGAGCCTTGAAAGTAAAGCATATTGTTAGCATGATCTTGGTGGCTAGCCTGCTTCTGGCTGCAAATGCCTGGGCTGCATCAGCTGGAGCTGGCTCCTGGGCGGAATGGAAGGACTTTCTGTGGCGCATATTGAATTTTGTCTTATTTATAGGGGTCATTTATCTCGTGGCCGGGAAGAGGATCATCGGGTTTTTTTCAGGCAGAAGCGAGCAGATAGAGTCTGAGTTAAAGGACCTTAAGCAGCGGCGGGATCAGGCTGAAAAAAAGCTGCAGCAGGTGGGGCAAAGCATCGCCAACATCGATCAGGAGCGAGAAGAGATCCTGGACAAGGCCCGGGAGCAAGGCGAGACCATCCGGGAATCTATTATTCATAAAGCCAGTCAGGAGGCAGAGCAGATTACCAACCAGGCCCAGGCCAAGGCTTCCCAGGAATTGCAGCAGATGGTCAATGAGCTTCAGCAAGAAATGGCGGAAAAAGTTATTGATTCAGCTGAACAATTGATTATTTCCAAGTTGGGCAAAAAGGACCAGGAGAAGCTTATCGACAAATATCTAACAAAGGTGGTGCTCAATTGAGGGAACAAATCATTGCCAAGAGATATGCCAGGGCCTTGTTTGCTATTGGGCAGGAAAAGGGAGATGAAGAACTGAAAAAATATGGCCAAGAGTTGGCCGCACTGAGCCAGGCCCTTAATTCTGCGCCTCAGCTGATCAGGATATTCAGAAATCCAGTGATCAAAGTCCAGGACAAGAAGGTTATTCTGGAAAAACTACTGGAAAAGAGCGAGGCTGGCCCCACAGTAAGCAATTTTTGCCAGTTTTTGGCGGATAAGGACCGTTTGGGCAATTTCCCCGCCATTCAAGACTACTACCAGACCCTGCTGGACCAAAATGAGGGCATTATGCGGGGTAAACTGGTGACCGCAATTGAGCTGACCAAAGCCCGCCAGGACAAGACAACCAAAGAACTGGAAGAAAAGTTCCAGCAAAAGCTGGTTCTGGATTACGAGACCGACCAGAAGATTTTGGGGGGGGTAGTGCTTAAAGTTGGCGATAAGGTCTATGACGCCAGCCTGAGAGCGCAGCTGGAGAAGTTGAAAGCAAACATCAAAAGGGGTGAGTAGTGGCTATGCAAATAAAAGCAGAAGAGATCAGCCAGATTATTGAAGAGCAGATCAAGAATTACGAACAAAAAATGGAAATGACCGAGACCGGAGTAGTCCTTTCTGTGGGAGACGGGATTGCCAGGGTCTATGGCGTGCAGAATGCCATGGCCATGGAGCTGCTCGAATTCCCGGGATCTGTTTACGGTATGGTCCTGAACCTGGAAGAGGACAGCGTGGGTGTGGCGCTTTTAGGTGAAGATACCGAGATCAAGGAAGGGGATACTGTAAAGCGCACCGGGACTATTTTTTCTGTACCTGTAGGTGAGGCAGTGTCCGGCAGGGTAATCGATCCCCTGGGCAATCCCCTGGATGGTTTGGGACCTATTCAGGCCGAGGAGAGACGTTTTGTGGAAATCAAGGCCCCGGGCATTGTGCAGAGGAAATCTGTGCATGAACCCATGTATACGGGCCTGAAGGCCATTGACGCCATGACTCCCATCGGCAGGGGGCAAAGGGAGTTGATTATTGGAGACAGGCAGGTGGGCAAGACTGCGATTGGAGTAGATGCCATCCTGGCCCAGAAGGATTCTGATGTGTACTGTTTTTATATAGCCATTGGCCAGAAGAAATCCACAGTAGCCCTGGTGGCCGATACCCTGCGCAAATATGGGGCCCTGGACTACACCACCATTATTTCGGCCACTGCTTCAGAGCCTGCTTCTTTGCAGTTCATCGCAGCCTATGCCGGATGTACCATGGCTGAGTTTTACCGGGACAACGGTAAGCACGCCTTGATTATATACGATGACCTCTCTAAGCAGGCTGTGGCTTACAGGCAGATGTCCCTGCTGTTGAGGCGTCCTCCTGGCCGGGAGGCTTTTCCAGGCGATGTTTTTTACCTGCACTCCCGCCTGTTGGAACGTGCTGCCAAATATTCAGACGAAAAAGGTGCTGGATCTCTGACTGCTCTGCCCATCATCGAGACCCAGGCCGGGGACGTTTCCGCTTATATTCCCACCAACGTCATTTCCATTACTGACGGTCAGGTCTACTTAGAGCCCAACCTGTTTAATGCTGGGGTCAGGCCAGCGATTAATGTGGGGCTTTCAGTCTCCCGCGTGGGCGGCAATGCCCAGGTCAAGGCCATGAAAAAGGTGGCTGGGACCCTACGGCTGGATTTGGCTCAGTACAGGGAACTGGCGGCTTTTGCCCAGTTTGGCTCAGATCTGGATAAGGCCACTCAGCAGAAACTGGATCGCGGGGTGCGTATGGTGGAGATCCTGAAACAGGACCAGTACAAGCCCCTGCCCATGGAAGAACAGGTAATTATTCTTTATGCCGGAACCAAGGGGTTTCTGGATGATATAGCAGTGGAAAGCGTGCGCAGGTTTGAGAATGAATATATGGAGTTCATGCGGAATTCCAAGCCAAATATCCTGCAGTCCATCAAAGACAAGCAGGATCTGGATGAAGACACTGAGAGCAAGCTGAAGGCGGCTGTGGAAGAATTCAAGAAAGGTTTTCAAGCCTAAAGTACAAGGGGTTGTTACATGCCTTCAATGAAGGATGTTTTGAACAAGATTTCTTCGGTAAAGAAGACCAAGCAGATTACCAAGGCCATGAACATGGTGGCCTCTGCCAAGCTGCGCAAGGCCCAGGAGCGTATTGAGCAGTTCAGACCCTATGCAGAAAAATATTATGAGCTGCTTGGCGATCTGGCAATGGGAGTGGAGCCTACTGCGCACCCCCTGCTGGAACCTAGGGAAGAATTAAACAGTGCAGGAATTCTGCTCATGACTTCGGACCGTGGTCTGTGCGGAGCCTATAACGCCAATCTGATCAATCTGGGTCTGCAACTGGCGGCTCAAAAGGCAGAGAAAGGCAAGCTGGTTAAGTTTTATTGCGTTGGCCGCAAGGGCAGGGATAAAATCAAAAAGAGCAAGTTTGAGTTGATCAAGTCATATCCAGATCGCATGAACTACTTTGATTTCAGCCTGGCCACCGAACTGGGCAATGAGATCACTGCCGCCTATCTGGAACATGAATTGGACGAGGTGCACCTGGTTTATGGCAAGTTTTTGTCAGTAGCCAGGCAACAGGCCTCTAGTCTGCAAATACTGCCGGTGACCGCCACTGAGGAAGGTCAGATAGCCAGCAGCGGGGTAGAATATACCTACGAGCCTTCTGTGCAAGGTATTTTGGCAGAATTATTACCCCGTTTCATTAATGTACAGATTTATCGCGGGCTGCTGGAAACTGCAGCCAGTGAACATGCCGCACGCATGACTGCCATGGATAATGCAACCAGGAATTGTGATGATATGATTGCAGACTTGACTTTGAGCTATAATAAAGCCAGGCAGGCGGCAATTACCACTGAACTCATGGATATAGTCGGTGGTGCTGAGGCACTTAAAGGATAAAGGGGGCAAAGAATTATGAGCAAAAGCGCAGGAAAGGTGGTCCAGGTTATTGGACCTGTTGTGGACGTTGAATTTCCAGAAGGACAATTGCCGAACATATTAACCGCTTTGAATATCCATAACAGCAATAGTGTGGATGCTGCGGATTTGGTGGTGGAGGTGGCCCAGCATCTGGGAGACAATATGGTGCGCTGCATTGCCATGGATGGTACAGACGGCCTGGTGCGGGGCATGGAAGCAGTAAACACCGGGGATTCCATCAGAATTCCAGTGGGAAATCCTGCCCTGGGCAGGATAATAAATGTTGTAGGCCGGCCAGTGGACGAGATGGGCGAAGTCAAAGGGGACGACTATTGGCCAATTCATAGGCCGGCTCCCAGCTTTGTGGATCAAAGCACCACAATTGAAGTTTTGGAGACCGGGGTCAAGGTCATTGATTTAATGATCCCCTTCCCTAAGGGGGGCAAAATGGGTCTTTTCGGGGGAGCCGGAGTGGGCAAGACAGTTGTGCTCATGGAGATGATCAACAATATTGCCAAAGAACACGGGGGCAAGTCTGTTTTTGCCGGGGTAGGCGAAAGGACCAGGGAAGGTAATGATTTGTATATGGAAATGAAAGAGGCTGGTGTGTTGCCCAATGCAGCATTGATTTACGGACAAATGAACGAACCGCCTGGGGCCAGGGCCAGGGTTGGGCTGACAGCCTTGACTGCAGCGGAATACTTCCGGGATGAACAAGGGGAAGATGTTTTGCTGTTCATTGACAATATATTCCGGTTTACTCAAGCCGGGATGGAGGTTTCTGCTTTGCTGGGCAGGATGCCTTCAGCTGTGGGTTATCAACCCACACTGGGCACAGACCTGGGCGAATTGCAGGAAAGGATCACTTCCACCACTAAAGGGTCGATTACTTCAGTGCAGGCTATTTACGTACCTGCTGACGACTTGACAGACCCGGCTCCTGCAACCACTTTTGCCCACCTGGACGGCACTTTGGTCTTGTCCAGGCAGATCGCCGAGCTGGGCATATATCCGGCAGTGGATCCCCTGGATTCCACCTCCCGCATACTGGACCCCAATGTGCTGGGCAGTGATCATTACCAGGTAGCCAGACAGGTGCAGCAGATCCTGCAGAAATACAAGGATCTGCAGGATATCATTGCTATTTTGGGCATGGACGAACTTTCAGATGAGGACAAGCTGACAGTGAACCGGGCCAGGAAAATCCAAAGATTTCTTTCCCAGCCTTTTCATGTGGCTGAACAATTTACCGGCACACCAGGCGTTTATGTCAAGCTGGAAGACACCATTAAGGGTTTTAAGGAAATTATTGAAGGCAAACATGATGATTTGCCTGAGAGCGCCTTTTACATGGTGGGCACTATTGACCAGGCTCGGGAAAAGGCCAGTGCGCAACAGTAGGCAGTTCAATCTTTTACCAAGCAGGAACAGGCTATGGCTAAAATGATAAGACTGGAGATAGTGACCCCGGAAACAGTGGTTTTGCGTCAGGATGTAGAATATGTGGGAGTACCCGGTATACAGGGTCAGTTCGGTGTGCTGGTCAATCATATCCCATTTTTGTCCGCCCTGGCCATTGGCTCCCTTTATTATAAACTCGAAGGCAAGACCAGGTTTATATTCCTCAGCGGAGGGTTTGCCGAGGTAACCCCTGATACCGTGACTATTTTGGCGGAAACAGCAGAGCGTGCAGAAGATATTGATTTGACCCGGGCCAAAAAGGCCAAAGAAAGGGCAGAGCAAAGACTGCGCCAGGCCAAGGACAAAATTGAATTTGCCCGGGCCCAGCAGGCCCTAATGCGCGCCATGCAGAGGATGTCCATCAAGGAGAAACACAGTGCCTAGCTTTTGTTGTATCTGAGCTGGGCTATATTCTGGACCCTGCCTGTAGCAGCAAAAAAACAGACCCTGAATGGGTCTGTTTTTTTTTGCAGCTTTGTCAAGCAGGCTGCTTGGTCAGATCAGATTTGGGCTTGCTTAATTGGTCCTTTCCGGGATATAATGCATGTGCATGAATAGGATTGGCATGACAAACAGCAGAATCTTTGCAAATACAGGATGGAGCACATAGTGCAGGGACTGGAAGAGCTCAATGTTGCAGCCTTGATCCTGGGGGCGGGCAAAGGGACCAGGATGAAGGCCTCCCGGCCCAAAGTAGCCCAAAGACTGCTGGGCGAACCAATGATCTGGTATGTTTGGCAGGCCCTGGTGCCTTTGCTGTCTAAGGACAGGATCTTTGTGCTTTCTGGCTACAAATCTGCAGAAGTGCAATCTTTATTCGCCTCTGGAGAGGTGCAGCATGTATTGCAGAAAGAGCAATTGGGCACTGGACATGCCCTTTTGACTGCGGGGCCGGTCTTGGAAAACGCTGGTGCAGAGTATTGTCTGGTGCTAAACGGTGACGCGCCCTTGCTCAGCAGCGGCTCTTTGCTTGAATTTGTGCGCCAAGCCAAGGCTGGCGCAGTTGATCTGGCTTTTATGAGTATTGAACTGGATGAGCCAAGTGGTTATGGCCGGGTTAAGAGAGACTGCAAGGGTCAGTTGCAAGGCATAGTAGAGGAAAAGGACCTTTCCTCAGAGCAGGATTTCAGCCTACAAGAAGTCAATGCTGGCGTTTATTTTTTGCATTTGCAAAACATGCAGGATTGCTTGCGCCAACTGGATAATGACAATCAGCAAGGGGAATACTATATAACCCAGTTGGTGGATTTAGGTTTAGCCCATGGCAAGAATATTTTGGCGGTGAATGCCGGCCAAAATCCTGAGTTTCTGGGAGTAAACAGCCCAGCAGAGCTGGTTTATTGTGAGCAGGTACTGCGGGCAAGAATAGTGCAGGATTTTTTGCAGACTGGTGTTTTGATACACAACCCGGATCAGGTCTGCATCAGCCCTAAAGCTCATTTAGAGCCCGGGGTGGAAATCACCGGCCCGGCTGAGATTTACGGTGCAAGTCGGATAGGGGCTGAAACCAGTATAGGGTCTCACGTCTGGATCAAAGACTGTGAAGTGGGCCCAAAGGCATGTATTGAGCCATTTTCCCACCTGGAACAGGCCCGGGTTGAACAGGGCTGCCAAGTCGGGCCTTATGCCAGGCTGAGACCAGGAGCAGTATTGCATAAACGGACAAGAGTGGGAAATTTTGTAGAGGTCAAAAAATCTGAACTGGGTGAGGACTGCAAGGTGAACCATTTGGCTTACATAGGTGACGCCCGGTTGGGGAGAGGCTGCAATATCGGGGCTGGGACAATAACCTGCAATTATGACGGCAGGGATAAGCATCAGACCATAATTGGGTCCAAAGTTTTTGTGGGCAGCAATACTTCATTGGTGGCTCCTGTGGAGTTGGGAGACAATTCTCTGATCGGGGCCGGGTCTACAATTACTAAAAATGTACCTCCGGGCTCGATTGCAATTGCAAGAGGCAAGCAGAAAGATCTGGGTCAACTCAGAAAAACCAAACAAGATCAAGACTGATGGCTATGCAGAATATAGAGGGTCTAGAGGCCAGGATCGGGCAGTTGTTGCAGAAGCTGCAAGAAATAAAGGCCCAAAATCAGGAACTCAAGTCTGAACTGGAAAGAGAAAGGGAGAACAAGCAAAAAGTCTTAAAAAAAGTAGATCAGCTCTTGCAAAAGGTGCAAGAGGCAGATATAGATTAAGTAATGCATAGTTATAACTTGTCTATTCTGGGACATGACATTGCGTTCAAGACCAATGCGGAAGAGGGGCGGATCAGAGAGGCTGAGAGATTGATCGCCCAAAGATTTAAACGGCTTGATACCCATGGCTCCAGGGTGAGCAATGAAAAATTGCTTGTTTTGGTGGCTTTAAGTCTGGCTGATGATTTTTTGCAAACAGACCAGAAGCTACAGGAGTTGCAAGACAAGATCCAGCAGCTTTTGGAAAAAATAGAGGCTGAAACAGGTTGAAATGCCTTATGTCGCTCCAGAGGCGATTATCCCCTGGGAGTTTAGTGATTGACGGGACCATTTTTGAGCCAACACCTCAAAAACGGGAGCTGCTTGCAGTAACCTGTTGTGCAAGCCCGGCTAGACCGGGAAGCCTGATGGTTACCAGCGGCACCCACCTGGTTCAACCAGGTTCAAGATGGCCCGCAACACGGACTCTCGGGGTTTTTCTTTGTCTTTAATTGCCTGCTGGTGCATTAAGGCTTGAGCAAAGCTGGACAGATTGGCCTTGAATCCAGCAATGGAGCTAGAATCCAGCAGCCTGGTTAACTTTTGCAATAAATCCATCTGGTGCGCCCCTTGCATTGGTCCCTTCTTTCGCACTCATCCTTGCAATAGATAGATCTGCTGATCCGGTAGTATTCAGGTGTGTCTGCTCATTGCCCCGGACACATTTTGGCCACGGATCGCAGTGTTTGGTCAACAGAATCTTTATTCTGAGAACATAAATCAAGGAGCGTACAAGCATGTTCTATTTTATTTCAGCTCTGGCCGGTGCCCTTTTGGGTGCCGGGTCTGGTTATATGCTGCACAGGTTTTTGGCTCGCAAAAAGTTGATAGACGCCAACCAACAGGCGGAACAGATTGTAGAAACAGCTCAAAAAGAGGCCCAGGCTCGAAAAAAGGAACTTTTACTGCAGGGCCAGGACGAGCTCTACCGTCAGAAAAAGGAAACCGAAAAGGAATTCAAGGAACGCGAGAACAACGTCAAACAACAGGAAGTTCGGATCCAGAAGAAAGAGGAACGTCTGGATAGTAAACAAGAAAGAATAACCCAGAAGGAAAGCGAGCTGGTAGACTGGGAGAAAAAGCTGGCTAAATCTGAAAGGGAGATTGAGGACAGGCTGCAGCAAGTGGAAAGGTTGAAGACTGAACAGGAAAACAAGCTGCAGGAGATCTCGGGCTTGACCATGGAGGAGGCAAAAAAACGCCTGTTACAGGAAGCCGAGAGCAAGGCCAGACATGATGCAGCGCGCATGGTCAAACAAATTGAGATGGAAGCCAAGGAGACTGCGGATCGCAAGGCCAGGGAGATACTGGCTGGGGCTATTCAACGTTACGCTGGAGAATATGTTTCCGAGCATACTGTTACAGCAGTGGAGTTGCCAAGTGAGGAGATGAAGGGCAGGATCATCGGCAGAGAAGGCAGGAACATCAGGTCATTGGAGGCAGCCACTGGGGTGGATCTGATCATTGATGATACGCCTGAGACAGTGGTTTTGTCCGCCTACAGCCCATTGCGTCGGGAAAAAGCCAAGCAAGTTCTGGAGCGTTTGATCAGTGACGGCCGGATTCATCCGGCCCGTATCGAGGATATAGTGCAGAAAGTGGATAAGGAGATGGAGGTCAAGCTAAGGGAGATGGGGGAACAAGCTACTTTTGATGTGGGGGTGCACGGAATTCATCCTGAACTGGTTCGACTTTTAGGCCATTTGTATTACCGGACCAGTTTTTCGCAGAATGTTTTACATCATTCCCTGGAAGTGGCCTTTTTATGTGGGATCATGGCTGCGGAGCTGCAATTGGACGTAAAAAAGGCCAAAAGGGCAGGGCTTTTGCACGATATTGGCAAGGCAGTGGACCATGAAGTCGAAGGCCCTCACGCCTTGATCGGTTCTGATCTGGCCAAGAAATATAATGAATCCAAAGATATTGTGCACGCTATAGCTGCACACCACGAAGATGTTCAGCCTGCAACAGTGCTGGCTGTATTGGTACAGGCTGCGGACAGCCTGTCCGGGGCCAGGCCGGGAGCCAGAAAGGAGCTATTGGAGAACTATGTAAAGAGGCTAGAGGAGTTGGAGAATGTAGCCGCAGATTTTGGAGGGGTGTCCAAGGCCTATGCGATTCAGGCCGGCCGAGAGTTGAGGGTGATGGTGGACTGCGAGCGCATAAACGAAGACCAGACCTATCTTTTGTGCAAGGATATAGCCCATGCAGTGGAAGAGAAATTGACCTATCCGGGGCAGATCAAGGTGACTTGTATCCGGGAAAAGCGCGCAGTGCAATACGCCAAGTAGTAAAATCAATGCGGAGTGCAAGACATGCAAAAGGACCTGGAATACAGCTGGCAAATCCTGCAAAGGGGCAGTGAAGAAATTATAGAAAAGCAGGAGTTGCTGAACAAGCTCAGTAAGAATAAACCATTACGCATCAAAGCCGGCTTTGACCCTACAGCCCCGGATCTGCATCTGGGGCATACAGTCCTGGTCCAAAAACTAAAACATTTTCAGGAACTGGGGCACAAGATCCTGTTTTTGATAGGCGATTTTACCGGGATGATCGGCGATCCCAGCGGAAAATCAGAGACACGCAGGTCTTTGACCCGGGAGGAAGTCCTGCATAATGCAGAGACCTATAAACGTCAGATATTCAAGATCCTGGATCCGGAGCAGACAGAAATTGTGTTCAATTCCCACTGGATGGATAAATTCCAGGCTGCTGACTTTGTACAGCTCTGCTCCAGGTACACAGTTGCCAGAATGCTGGAGCGGGACGATTTCCAGAAAAGGTATCAGGAGAAGCGGCCCATCTCCATTCACGAGTTCCTGTACCCCTTGATTCAAGGCTATGACTCCATAGCCCTAAAGGCGGATGTTGAGCTGGGAGGCACTGACCAGAAATTTAATCTGCTCATGGGCCGCACCATGCAGCGCCAGGAAGGACTTGAACCGCAGGTGATCCTGACCATGCCCATCCTGGAAGGTCTAGATGGGGTGCAGAAGATGAGCAAGTCCTTGAACAATTATGTGGGCATAGAAGAGCCTGCAGCAGAGATGTACGGCAAGCTTATGTCTGTCTCGGACAGGCTTATGTTCAGATATTTTGAATTATTGTCAGACAAGAATCTGGATGAGGTGCATGCCCTGCAGGGCAAAGTACAGTCTGGAGAGCTGCATCCCAAAAAGGTCAAGGAGGAACTGGCCCTGGAGTTGACTTCCAGGTTTCATGGGCCAGCCGCAGCTCGGGCCGCCCAAGAAGAGTTTAACAAGGTGTTTTCAGCCCATGAGCTGCCTTTGGATATGCCGCTCTGGGAAGTAGACTATAAACAGTCACAGCCTGTGGTGCAGATACTAGCGGAAGCAGGCCTTTGTTCTTCCAGGAGTGAAGCCAAAAGGCTTTGCAAACAGGGAGCTGTCTCAGCTCAGGGCCAAAAGCTAACTGATCCAGGACATATCTTTATGCCTGGAGAGCACGAAATTAAAGTAGGCAAACGCCGTTTTATCAGGCTCAGGGTAATGGCTTGAGGGGCTCAGGACATACAGCTATTTCTGCGGTTTATGTATTAGACTTTAACAGTTGGCTTCTACAGCTGGAAAAGGTTTTTTGCAGGCTGGATCAAGGATTGCACTTGCCCAGTTTAGTTGTTATGTCTTAGAAGACAATAGCAGCCATAGTGGACATCCAGGGCCCCTGGGACAGGAAACTGTCTGCGACCCACACAAAATTATAAGGGGGTGCATGTGCACAGGTTCGGTTTGATGCTTCTGATGCTGTTTTGGTTCCTGCTTGTCTGTTCCGTGCAAGCCCAAGCCAGCTTCAAAGATGTTATAAATTTCGAGGATAACCGGTTTTTGCCCAAGGGCAGAGTGGAAATACTGCACCGTTATCAGAAGTTTGTAGAAACCGAGCCCAAGCTCTATGAAAGGAGCCTGTTCAACTATGAAGTGACTTATGCAGCGCTGCGCAATTATGAAATAGGCGCCAAGTTGCCAATGGTTTTCTTTAAGCAAGCTGACCAGGGGCTGGGGGACATGAGCATATTCCAGCGTTACAAGTTTTTGGAACAAAGAGCGGGTACTCCCGAGTTAAGCGGCGGCCTGGAATTTATCCTGCCTACTGGCAACAAAAAGCTGGCCCCTGAAGGCTCAAGCAACCTGGATGCCCGTTTGCATACTACTGTGAGCCAGGAAATGGCTTTGGGCTGGAAATGGCTGTTTCATCTGGGCTATAGGTGGTATGGAGAAAGCGATGTTGAAGATCGTTTGGAGTATAACCTGGCCCTAACCCATACCTGGGAGGGCAGTCTGAAATCAGTACTGGAACTTAACGGCCATAGCGGAGGAATACCAGACCAGAAAGAAGTATACCTTTCTCCAGGCCTGATTTTGCGTCTCCGGCATGGGCTGACTGCCTCCATCTCCTTGCCCCTGGGCCTAAACAGTCATGCTGCCGCACATCAGGCAAATGTGCAGATCATGGTAGAGTTTTAGACAGAGAGTATGGCTTGTCCTGAACTGAATCTGTCATAAATACAGGTAGATGCAGTTTGTTGACAACTCGCGTTGGATTTTAATCCCGGACTGATCTTTTCAGCAAGACCTGTCCAGGATTGTGCATAGCTTACTGTGTGGCCCAAACAGCTCTGGATAATTCAGGTCCAATTCCCGCCCTTAGCTCAGCTGGATAGAGCGCTGGACTTCGGAT
>CAZLUR010000070.1:0-10243 GCA_964562725.1 uncultured Desulfohalobiaceae bacterium
GGCTGAAAAAAGGGTTATTGAACAGCAATCGCTTATAAAACCTATCTCCCTAAACTGCACAAATTTCATAACCCAAATCGGCTCAGATTGCAAAGGGTGAAATCAAAATAGTACTCCTATGCTCAGCCAGGTTTTGCCCAGATTATTTTAAAAGGTGATTAAGCACTTGTTGAGATGGATTTTAGCATCTGCTTGTCCAGGGCGTACCTTAAATCATTATAAGCAATAAATACAGTTAATTATATTAAAGAATGTTTTTGGAACAGGAGTTGCAACAGAAATTTAGCAAAGCGGGCTTTGCCCGCAAACTAAGGAAGAGAGGATTGAACCACAAAGTCGCGAAGGACACAAAGGCACAGAGCTGGATATTCTCCAAAACCGGGTAACGGTTTTGGAGAAGGCTGCTTTTTCATTTGCCGCTGCCCGGCAAATGAAAAATACTCTTATTTTCTTGTTTTTTTCTGACAGAGTTTTATGGTTAAGGCACTAAATGAATAGCTTTAATAAAAAAATAAAAAAACACTGTTGTCAAGGAGTACAAGTTGTCAACCACGTTTTGGCAAAGCCTGCGCGAGGAAACCAGGCGCAACTATACTGCGATATTTGAGCGCAACTGGCCGGGTTGGCTGGCTGGTATTTTTCTGGCCTTTTTGGCGCTGATGATCTTCATGTGGCACGGCCCTTGGGGAATAACCGGAGGCTATCGCAACTGGGGAGACTGGATAATATATGGCCTGGGTTTGGGTTCAGAGCAACCTTTACTGCCCTGGCTGAATACCATGTCTGTGACTAATATTGGTCTTTTGCTGGGGGCAATTGCCTCAGCCATGCTGGGCAGGCAGTTCAAGATCCGCCTGGCCCCTGCCTATGAATACCTGAAAGGATTTGCCGGCGGGGCCTGTATGGGCATAGGTGCGGCTCTGGCTGCAGGCTGCAACATTGGCGGATTCTACAATGCAATCGGCATGTTTTCCATGGGCGGCTACGCCATGATGATCGGCCTGGGCCTGGGCGCATATCTGGGGCTGCGTCTATTGATCTGGGAACTCAGCTACATCCCGCAGAAGGTGGCTAAGGCTCCCAAAGGCCAGGACCTGCAGAAACAGCCCTGGATAAACTGGTCCAGGATCAGTCCCTATGCTGGTGGGGCCATATTGGTGCTGATTATAGCTGCCTTTTATATTTATTCCCTTCTGGATCAGACCCTGATTGGCGGGCTTTTGTTCTTTGGGGCCCTGATAGGTATTACCATGCATCGCTCCAGGATGTGCTTTGTGCGTGCCTTCAGGGATCCCTTCATGACCGGGGATGCAGAAATGGTCAGGGTCATTGCCATGAGCCTGATTGTTTATGGCCTTGGATCAGCAGTAGTCAAATGGAACTATCTACAGCCGGAGATGATGGGTGTCTATCATCCATTTTGGCTGGGCAGCCTGGTTGGCGGGGTGATATTCGGCTTTGGCATGCTTTTGTCCGGGGGCTGCGGCACCGGCGCCCTGTGGCGGGCTGGAGAGGGACATACCAAACTGATGTTGACCCTTATGACATTTTCCATATTCAATTCCCTGGGCTATAGGGTGCTGCATGGGACCGGGCTGATGGAAGAACTGGGCTCTGGCACCTTTATGCCTGCAGTGTTCGGCTGGAGTTTTGCTCTGCCTTTATATTTACTTATTCTGCTGGCCTGGGCGTTCTGGGCTATCTGGAATGAAAAGACAGACAAATACGTGATCTTTTAATGGAACTTAAATTACAAGGAGGCTGGCCATGGATTTAGCCACTATCCAAGCGGATCAATTTCTGGATACCAGCGGGCTTAGTTGCCCCATGCCTTTGCTTAGGACCAAGAAAACCTTGAAGGATATGCAAAGCGGGCAGATCCTGCATGTCCTGGGTACTGATCCTGGGTCTAAAAACGACATCCCGGACTTTGCCAGCAAAAACGGCAACCAGTTTCTGGGCATGTATGATTCTGAGGATGGTACCACCAACTACTTTATAAAAAAGGGCTAGCCATGCAAGGAGTGACCGTATTGATCAAGGATGTGGAGCAGCAGTATGAGGGGCTTCGTACCAGTCTGGGGCTTTTGCTGCACGCCACTGATGTTTCCATGGTGGTCTGGGAGCATGAGGTGGCTAATATGGATGAGGCTTATGCGGACAATATGGAGTTCCTGGACGAGATGGAGGGCAGGAGATATTCCAACAACCAGGCTAATATCGAGAAGTACGGCTTCCAGCCCCTGGATCAGCAGGGGCTGGCGCAGCTGATAAATGCATCAGACCTGGTGATTCCCTTTTAGGCAAAAAAACAGGCAGGAGAAGATATGGAAGTCTTGCATATTCTAAAGTCCGAGCCGGAGCAGCTGGCCACGGATTTGATCAGGGAAATCTGCAGGGGCAAGGACTGCAAAAAAATTGAGCTCTACAAGGGCAATGTGGACTGGGAACGGGTGCTGCAGGAAACATTTGCCGCTGACAAGGTCATCTGCTGGTGGTAGCCGGCAGCTGCAGTCAGGGAAAAACAGTTTTTAAGGAGAGTCAATATGGACATGGACAAGGATGTGGCTTCTGCCATAGTCCTGGAGAGGTGCCATTGTTACGACAGCGCCCTGGAGTCAGCCAAAAAGGCCCTACTCAAGGAGGATCTGCCCCTGGAGCAGCATTTAGCCACCAGGGAGGTGGTCCGCTCTTTGGGGGCATTATACTTCAAGCAGCACTGTCTGGAGAAGGTCCTGGAGTGTTACCAGCTCCTGCAGGAAGCGCCGCAGGAAAAGATAGAGGGGACTCCCAGGGAGACTGATGAGCAGCAAGAGCAGGAGAGCATACAGCTCACTTTCAGTATGCCCAAGGAATTATACGAGATCTTTTCCGCTCTGTGCAGCATTCCGGATAACCAGGGCAAGGATCAGGACCAGCTCCTGCGCGAGGGGATCAGCCTGTTGGTACTGAAGTACTCCATGGAGCAGAGCGTCAGGGATCTAGTCCTGGCCAAGGCCAGGGATCTGTTTTCAAGTAAGGGAGAAAAGCGCAATGAGTACTAAAGCAAGTCAAGGTATCCTGGGCAAGAGACTGGGAATTCTGGTCAGGGACAACAAGTTCCTGGAAGAGGTGATCAAACTGACCGAGGCTGCCCAAAAACTAGGGGTAAATGCGGAAATATTCTTTACCGGAAAAGGGGTCTTGCTCACCCAGGAACCGGAATTCGCGCAGCTGGAAGGTAAGGCCAGCAGGCTTTCGGTCTGCGATGTAAGCTTTAGGGCTTTGGGTCTTACAGGCCAGGTCCCTGGGGTGGGCTTCAAGGATTTTGCCACCCAGGCCAGGAATGCAGAGATGGTGGAAGAGTGCGAGCGCTATGTGGTTTTTTAGGATATCTCTTGTGTCTGCTGCCTGAATTGTTGCCTTGCAGGCCTTGATAATACTCAAGACCTGCAGAGCTTGGGCCTGGTATGAACAGTTTACTGCGGGCCCGGGTCGTAATCAGAACCGTTTGGATCATATTTTAGATGGGGCGGCTCAAACATTTCCCGGACATGGATCTTGCCCTCCTCCAGCTGGCGCACAATAATCTGCTTGTAACCAGTGTAGATATAGCCGTAGTCCTGGCCGTCCTCTCCCAGCAGGACATAGAGGCTGGGCTGGTAATCCTGGTAGCGCTCCAGCTTGCGCACCAGCTTTTTTGCTAATTCCCTACTTTGCACTTTGGTCCATTTTTTCTGGGCAATGCTTCGCCCGTCTCCCTGAGGATCAAAGATAAGGCCTGCAGGATAGGCTTCTGACATGCCAGAGTAGTAGACATGGTAATCATCAAAATCAGCCATAAGGTTTGTCAAAACCTCCTGACCCTGTGCAGGTCCTTGATATCGGGCCTGGCCGTATCCGGCACAGCCAGAGAGCAAAATAAGGCCCAGCAGGGCTAGGATTGGCAAGTGCCGGGAAGTTTTCTTATACATATAGTCCTCCTTTTATGTTTTAACCAAAGGGATTTCACTCCATTTAGTGGTGAATGCAGGGGAGATCTTCTTGCGCTGCATCTCCCACTGTCTTTTTATCCCGGTACAGGCAAAGCGCAGGGTATCCCTGCCGTATTTGGAGTTTATCTGGTCTAAGGCCTGCATCAGGTTTTTCCTGCGGGATTTTTCTTGGGGCTCTAGCTCCCAGAAGCTCAATCTGCGTTTTTTTTGCGGCTCCAGACAGGTCAGCAATATCCCGGTTTTCTTGTATTCGTATCCAGGCCGGAAGATCTCTTGCAGCAGGGCCAGGGCCGGCTGCAAGAGATCCGGGGTATAATTGCTGCTCAAGGCCAGAGCCCTGGATTTGCAGGCCATATAACCATCAGTACAGCGGAAGCGGTCGGTCTGCAAAAAGACCTGCACACAGCCCGCCACCTGGCCTGAGGCCCGCAGCTTTTCCCCGGCCTGCTGCACGTGCATGCTCAGGGCCTCTTGGAGCTCCTGCAGTTGGGTTATTTTGCGGCCGAAGGATCTGGAGCGCAGGACGCTCTTGGCCGGGGCCGGAGTTGTTTCCAATTTGAAACAAGGCAGGCCTTTTAACTCCAGCAACACATGCAGCCCGCAGACGCTCAGGTTTTTCCTGATCCAATGCGGATCAGCCTGTTGCAGATCCAGGGCAGTACGTATGTTGTGCAGATGGAGCAGCTTGCGGTGTCTGGGGCCTATGCCCCAGAGATCTTCCACTTGGACCTGCTGCAGAGACTCTTCCTGATCCGGCTGTTTTTCCAGATGCAGGACCCCTCCCAGTGCGGGCCGCATTTTGGCCAGCTTGGTGGCCAGCTTGGCCCGGGTCTTGGTTTGGCCCAGGCCGATGCAGACCGGTATTCCGGTTCTGTTTTTGACTTCCTGCCGGACATGCCTGGCGTAGGCTTCCAGGTCCAAGCCCCAGTTGCCGGAGAAGTAAAGAAAAGCCTCATCGTGGGAATATATCTCCAGTTCTGGAGCAAAAAGGGCCAAAGTCTGCATTACCCGTGCAGACATGTCCGAGTACAGGGCATAGTTGGAGGAGAATTCATGGACCTGATGTTTGCGCATGAACTGCCTCCATTTGAAGGCAGGAGCGCCCATGGGCAGCCCCAGGCGCTTGACCTGGCCAGACCTGGCCACCACGCAGCCGTCGTTATTGGAGAGCACCACCACTGGCTGGCCTGCCAGGTGGGGCTGAAAGACCCGTTCGCAGGAAACATAGAAATTATTGCAGTCCACCAGGGCGAACAAGGGTTTATGTGTATTGCAGCGGATGGATGACATGGGTCACTACTCCCCAAATCTCGATTTCGCTTTGTGCAGTGATTTCCAGGGTTCCGCCTTGCTCATCAATGTCCGGGATTAGCCAGGCCCGGTCCTTGCGCTTCCGGATTTCGCGCAGCAGGAGCTCTCCCTGCAGGACAACCACGAGCAGACTGCGATGCGAGGCAGTCAGGGCCCGGTCCACTATAAGGATATCCCCGCAGTGGATACCCCCTCCCAGGCTGGTCTCTGCCCCGGAGCGCATGAAAAAAGTAGACGCCGGATGCCGTATAAGGAGATTGTTCAGATTGAGCCGGGCACCGCGGAAATCTTCTCCTGCACAGGAAAAACCTGTGCAGACCGGGCAGGATTGGTCCAGGTCTGATTGGGGCATAGCTGTTGCCTTATTTTTTTATTTTAGCAGAAATCCCGCCACATGCCGACTACCCTGCCGATGATGCGCACGCTGTTGATTTCCTCTCCCTTTAAGTAGATAGGCACATAGGCGGTATTGGCGCTTAAAAGGGCCAGCTTGTAAGGGTGTTTCTCAATACGCTTGACCAGGATTGTATCCTCTACACCCAGGGCGTAGACCCCTCCGGAATAGACCTCCTGCTGGGAGCGGTCTATGAGCACGGTGTCCCCTTCCCGGATAACCGGTTCCATGCTGTCTCCGATGACCTCCATGAGCACCATGTGTTCTGGATTGCCCTTTTGCCTTAGCCAGTCCCGGCGAAAGGCGAACTGTCCTTCTGGCTCACTGTCCACTACGTAGGATCCGCCGCCTGCACCCAGCCTGGCTTGGACTTTGGGCACCAAGTGCAGCCCTGGCGCATTGTGTACGCCCTGGCGCAACCAGCCGGGATCCAGGTCAAAAGCCTGACATATCCTGGAAATCCAGGATTCGGGCACTGTATTGCGCTGTTTGGCCCGGCTGATAGAGGAGCGGTTCAGATCCAGAAAAGAGGCCAGCTCGGCCTGGCTGCGCAGGCTGGTAGTTTCCGCCAGCCTTTGCATAAAAGCCTGAAATCCGTTTTGGTCCATGTGCATGCTCCTGCCTGGTGTGTTGGACAACATGTAAACATATTGTTGTCTTTTATGCAACAATAAATTTTGCGCATTAAGTAAGAATCTGGACAGTCAAAAGTTCTTTAGTAATAAACTGTTTTTATTAGCTATATTCAAGTATCTAACTGTCTGAGCTTGTATTTGTCTTATCAACCTGAATTTATTGTTTTAACCTTGAACGTTGAACCTTGAACTTTGAACTCTCAAGTAAGAATGATCCATGCCGGGTTATCCAGGCCTCTGGCTGGAGAATGTCTTATGGGCGGGTATCTGGAAGGGCAGCTGAGATGGGTCAGGGCCTAGTCCTGATGCTCCAGGCAGATGCGCCATTTGCAGAATATATCCTCTGGGTGAGGATCAGGTGGTGCAAACTGGCAATGCACCTTGATATTCGGATCAATTTCCGAGGCAAAGCCTTGGAATTCCCTGCGGTGCATTTCTTTGCAGGAGTACTCCTGCAGGCCGTGTTTAAGGCGTGCAATCTGAGGCGGGCAATTGGTGGACCAGATCAGGACCTGGTTCTCCTGGGCCTCCATCTGGAAGCTGTCCATCATTTTCCAGGGATAGTATTCCAGGGCCTGGACAAAGCCCTGCAATCCCTGCCGGGCTACTGGGAAGCGCTTCAAAATATCCCGGGCTGTTAATTGTCCAACCTTGGCCCAGACCTCGGCATTCAAATCCTCTGCAACCTCTACTCCGAAGCGTTCTTCAGTGCGCAAAAACCAGAAGGCGTCCACTAACCGGTATTGCCAGAGCAGGGAACGTACCAGTTCCTGGAGTTCGTCCCTGCTTAACCGGTCTTCCAATCTGGACATGGCCTTTCCTCCTGCTTGGCATTACAGCCAGGGCCTGTATCCCCTCCGAGCCGGAAGCCATAGGGGCTTACCCTCCGGCCTGTATGCCCTACGGGCAGGAAGCGGCCCTCTCCGAGCTGGAAGCTCTATGAGCTGGAAGCCGGTGGGAGGACAGAAGACAGAGGGCAGAAGACAGAAAAATCAAATAGTTATTTAGTCTTCTGTGAAGGCTTGCTGTCTGCGTTTTGATCTTATGCAGTTGCATTTGTTTAGTAACAGACTTTTGTCCCGGGATCAAGTCCAGGGCAGGAAGAAAGACCCATGTTTCTAGTCCATGACTGCCAGGCAAAGGTTGAACCCATTGCATTGAAGTTGTAGAGGAGAATTTAGGCTGGTGCACCAATTGGGGCGCCCTGGTGGTTACAAAACAATTAGGCCTGCTGGATTTTGACTATGACTTCTAGCCGTGAAAAAAAGTTGCCCGGCGGCTCCCGCCGGGCATGCAATCAATCGTACAAAGCGCAGCGCAGGTCAAAATGGCGGTTTACGCTCATGGTCGGGCAGCTGGCATTCAAGGCCACCTGGGCTACTGTGGAGCCCAGGTAGGCCTTTTCCGGATCAATCTCCTTGGAATGGTGGGCCATGATGATCAGGTCCGCGTTTTTTTGCCTGGCAAACTTAAGGATTTCCATGGAGGGGGTGCCTTCCCAGGTCTCGTAGCTGCAATCTTGAACCCCTTGCAGCCTTTCCCGGTACTCTTCAGACATACGCTTTTTAACATGCTCGATCTCCTCGTGGGAGGCAATCTTTTCGGTCATGCCTTCCTCCATGACGTGAAAGATATGCAGTCTGGCCCTGTACTGTCTGGCCATTTGCGCAGCGTAGTAGATGGCGCATTCTGCCTGGTAGGAAAAATCAGTGGCCACAACTATGTTTTTAAAGTCCAGGCATTCTTCCGGGACTGGCCTGGAGACAATCATCACTGGACAGCGCGCTTTCTGGCTGACCCTTTCCAGGGTGGAGCCGGTCAGACCCCAGGTTTTGCTTCTGCGTTTTTCTGCAAAGTCTTTGGTGTGGGCGCCCATCACAATCAGGTCCGCATTTGTTTTACGCGCCAGGCGCAGAATTTCGCTGTAAGGCACCCCTGGAATGACCTCAAAGTAACAATTGGGCAGTTCAGAAACCCTGTCCTGGTAGTAGTCCTGGATCTGTTTTCTGATCCTTTGTACTTCCCCGGAGGGGATCATATGTTCAATAGACCCCCATCCATGGGAGGGCAGGCCGCAGACATGGCTGATGACCAGCTTGGCCTCGTGTTTGCGGGTAAAGGTGAATGCAGCGTTGGCTGCAGCTTCAGATGCTTCTGACTGTGTGGCGCATAAAATTATATCTTTAAACATGACCACACCTCCTTAATGCAAGATGTTTGTATGGATAAACCCGTCCATGAGAGGACCTATGCTGTAGCTGTCTGCTCAGAGGCCAGGGCAGGCAGCCCCTGTATAAAAGGTCCGGCAAAAAGGTTTTTATTGATCTCCAGCAGGTCAGGGTCCATTCCCAAGGCCAGACCCAACAGCTGCGGCAGATAAAGTACCGGCACTGGATGATCCTTTGGGTGATTGTGCAAAGCATGTTTTTGGAATCCTTCCAGGTTCATCTGGCACATGGGACAGACTGTGACTATGACATCTGCCCCCTGGGCTGCATGCAAGATTGCAGCAACATCTGCCAGGGCGGTCTCTTTATGCGTAGTCATCAGCGAGGCCCCGCAGCATTTGTTGCCCATGCGCCAGGGATGGATCCCGGCCTGCACCGTCTGCAGCAGAGAGAGCATGCTCGTGGGCTGTTCCGGGTCATCAAAGCGGGCAAAAGGACGCAGGATCTGGCAGCCGTAATACGGGGCCACAGAGATCTGATCCAGGGTATTAACAGCGCTTTGGGCCAGCTTTTGCAGCACATCCGGGTGGTTTAAGACCTGCAGCAGGTGCAGCACTTGTTCGCCCTGGCCGCTGTAGGCCAGCTCCTCCAGGCTCAGGACCTCGTTGACCGCCTTTTTACGCTCATAATCCCTGCCAACTTGCATTTCTACTCGTAAGTGGTTAAAATAGCAGGCGCTACATGGGATGAGTATCCCATTAGTGTCCTGGATGTGTTCTGCCAGGGCCAGGTTCCTGGCAGGCAAGACATGGGTCAGTAAATGGCTGACCGGCTCCACTGCGCTGGCCCCGCAACAGGTCCAGTCCGGAATCTCAATCAGTTCCAGGCCCAGGCTGTGGCACAGGGCCCGGGTGGAAACGTCGTATTCCCGGGCTGTCCCGGTCAGGGAGCATCCCGGGTAGTAGGCATAGCGCATGACTCACCTTCCATCTCTTGGGCTTTGGCAAACAGTTGCGCCAGTTTTTTCTGTTTCTTAAACCAGGTCTTATCTTGATGCATCTTGCCCCGCCATAGGAGTTTGCTGCCCAGGGGAGCAAACTTGAATGGTAACTTGGGGTCCTTCATGGCCCTGAAATATTGCAGCATCATGTCCATCTCTTGGATTCTGCCGTGCTTGCGTACACTGTCCATAAACACCTGGTAGAAAGCTGCTTCGCGGCGTTCAGCCAGGCTCTGCCTGGGCGCCAGTCGCTTCAAAGAGTTGACCGCTTCTGTCAGGGCCAAACCCCGGGGGCAGCGCAGGGTGCAGGTGTAGCAGTTGGAACAGAGCCAGAAAGTATGGCTGGCCCAGATCTCGGAAAACTCCCCCAGCAGGACTAGGCGCCAGAGTTGGCGAGGGGTATAGTCCATATGTGCGCTGCTCGGGCATGAGGCGCTGCAGGTGCCGCATTGCATGCAAGCCTGCAGCATCTTTTGCAGTTTCAGCAGGGCCTGCTCACGCTTTTCAGGGAAACTGGTAGCCATGGTTATCCCTCTTTGTTCCTGATGTTCAAAGGGTAATTTAAGGAAGTGGCCAATATCACGACCCCCTCCCCTGTCCCCTTCCTGTTCAAGGCTATTCTTTACCAAGCTTGACACCGTGAGTAAGGAAGGTGTCTTTATTCAACCACCCCTGCCCCTCCTTGCCAAGGAGGGGCAGGGGTGGTTGAGATTATGATTCTTATACATCAATACTCCAAGCGGCTCCTGCCGCACTCTGAG
>CAZLUR010000070.1:10343-12883 GCA_964562725.1 uncultured Desulfohalobiaceae bacterium
CTCGGCAGTGATGCTGCCTCCACTGATTTGCTCCTGGCTAAGCAGGCGCAGGGCCCTTTGAGCTGCGGCCTTGGCCGAGGCCATGGTCTCCCGCATGTTGCCCGGGGCCCGGGCCAGGCCGCAAAGGAAGATCCCCTGACGCAAAAATTCCACAGGCCGCCACTTGGACTCTGCTTCCTGCAAAAAACCATCCTGATCAGCCTGGACCTGAAAGATTACGCTTAGCTCCTCTGTATCATTGGGCACTAGGCCTGAGGCCAAAACCAGGGTGTCGGCCTCCAGCTCCAGCTGCTGCTGTAGGATGTGGTCCAGGATTTTGACCAAAAAGCCTTGTTCCTGCTTTTCCACCTCTGGCGGCTGCTCCAGGCTGTAGCGGATGAAGACTACTCCCAGGCTTCTGGCTTCTGTGAAATACTGCTCCTGGAAACCATAGGTCATCATGTCCCTATATAGGATATACACCGGCAGCTGGGGGTTTCTCTTTTTCAGGATCAGGGCCTGCTTGATGGCAGTAGGGCAGCAGACCCGGCTGCAGTAGTTGCGGGGCTCCTGTCTGCACTCCACGCACTGGATCATGACCACGCCTGCAAGTGCCCTGGCATCCAGGGCGCCTGAGGCCAGCTGCTCTTCAAACTCCAGCTGACTGTAGATGGTCTTGCGGGTACCGTAGCCATAGGCAAAGGATTTGGCCTCTGTACCTCCAGTAGCCAGGATCGCTGCCCCATGCTCCAGGCTCAAGGACTGGCCGTCCCGGGTTTGTACCGCGCTTAGAAACTGTCCTGCCCTGCCTACGCACAAGGTGACCCGGCTCTTGGTCAAGACATTGATCTTGGGGTGCTTTTGCACTTCTTGTTTCAGGTCTTCCATAAACTTCAGGGGATCTTGCCCCTCCAGGGTGAAGCGCAGCCTGTTGGCTGTCCCGCCCAGCTCTGCTTGTTCTTCCACCAGGTAGACATCCAGGCCGTGGTCAGCTATTGCCAGGGCTGCGGTCATGCCCGCCAGGCCTCCGCCTAACACCAAGGCTTTGGGCACCACAGGCACTGTCTGGAGCAACGGCGCAGGACTGGAGTGCTGGACCTTGACCACTGCCGTGCCCAGGGTGGTGAGAATTTCCTGCAATCGCTGCTTAGGGGTCAAAGGCATATCCGGAAAAGTAGGGGTATATATGTCCACCACTTCCATAAAGGCAGGGTTCAAGGCAATTGTCCGGCCCAGTTCCCGCAGTCTGGGCACATGGGCATAAGGCAGGCAGGCTCCGAGCACAATGCGGTTGGGCCTGTCCTGAGAAACCTTCTCCTCGATGCTTTGCCAGCCGGCTTGGGTGCAAGCCTGGGGGGTGCGCATCACGCTTTGTACAGAGGCCATATTCTGCAGTTTGGCAGTCAGGGCTTGTATATCCACGTTGGACTCCAGTGTGGGACAGGCATCGCAGATTACTACCAGGGTCTTGGGCGCCTCCAGTTCCACCCTGCGGTAAACTGGTTCAGGCTCTTTTTCCGCAGGCCTGGGAGCAGAGTACAGGGCCAGAAGCCTGGAGGCCTCCAAGGCTGCTGCGCTGGACTGGATTACTGTATCCGCAATATCCTTGGGTTCTGCAAACGAGCCTGCTGCATAGACCCCGAAATGGCTGGTCTTGGTTGGGGCCAGAGGCTCGGTGCGGCAAAAGCTAAACTGGTTTTGTTCCAGTTCCAAGGCCTGGAGCAGGGCTGGCAGCTCAGCTGGAGGACGTGCCCCAGTGGATAAAACAACCAGATCGAAACTTTCGCATTGGACCTGGCCTGCTTGGTCCACATAGCGCAGCTCTGCTCTTCCCTGGCTGTCAGCCAGCACAGTATGGGGCCTGGCCTGGACAAATCGTACGTGGTTTTCTTGTTCCGCCTGATCCCGATAGCGCTGATAACCCTTGCCAAAGCAGCGCACATCAATGGCAAAGATGCTGGTGGCCACATCCTGGCTGCAGCGCTCTTTGGCCAGCAGGGCCTGTTTGATTGCGAACATGCAGCAGATTCCGGAGCAATAGTCAGCATCTTTCTGTATATCCCTGGAACCAACACACTGCAGCCAGGCAATGGAGTGAACATTTGTACCGTCAGGCCTAAGCAGTGCTCCTTGGCTGGGGCCAGATAGGCTGATCAGCCTCTCGAATTCCAGGGCTGTGATCACTTGAGGCAGACTTTGGTAGCCCAGGGTGTCCTGAATAGGGGTGGGATCATAGGTCTCAAATCCGCAGGCCAAAATGACTGCACCTACCTCCAGGCGGCTGGTCTCCTCGGACATGATGCGCATGAAGAGCTTGTCCAGCCAAAGGGTGAAATCTAGAGTCTGGGACCAGAACAAAATTTCTCTTGCTCCCTGGGCCAGGAGCTCCTGGGCCTGCTCCTTTTGTTCCGCCTCACAAAGGATGACCACCTCTAGGTCGCTCTGGCATTCCAGACCCCTTTGCAGAATACGTTGGGCTCCCAAGTCAGGCATATCCAGAGCCAGGAGCATCAGCCCCAGCCTTTGGCCCTGCTCAATTTCCTGCAGGGCCTTTTCCCCGC
>CAZLUR010000071.1:0-12775 GCA_964562725.1 uncultured Desulfohalobiaceae bacterium
ATTTCTGGCAAGCCTTTGGTGGCCACTAGTGCTAACTTGGCCAGCGCAGCCCCTGCAGCCAGCTCTGAAGAATTGGCGCCTGCACTGCTACAAAAAGCAGATTTTTTTCTGGATGCCGAACCACTGCCCGCTGGGGGTTTGCCTTCTACCATAGTGCGTGTTACAGGCCTGAACAGGCTCCTGGTGCTAAGGGCTGGAGCTGTGTCCCATAATGAGCTGCGCGAACAAGGGTTTGTGCTGGAAACAGATTCAGCTCAGTAAAAAAAATTGTACTTCTGTATGCCCCAGTAAAAACATCCAGCCCTAATTAGTATAAAAAATTGTACTAAGTATAAAAAACAAGTTGCTATATTTTGATAACAGCTTTAAACTATGAACTTTTTTTTGAGGAATCTTCTGTTTTTTGGCATACGTTATGCATGGTATAGAATACTACCTTCCTCCTTTTGCCATAACCGGCTTTTCAGGTCAGGGACCTGGAAAGCCGGTTTAGTTTTTTATGCCTTTCTCAGCATCTGGACGACCTGCTGGTAGACCAGATCCACGGACAACAAGCGCATACAGGCTGGGTCCTGACAATCAATTTTGGCTACCAGGCTACATGGGGAGCAGTCCGTCTTTTTCTGTAGGATTTTGGCCTGGTAAGGGGCCCATGTTTTGGCGCAGGAAGGACCGAAAAGAACCAGAGTGGGTCTGTCCAGATATGCAGCCAAGTGCAATGGGCCACTATCATTGCCCAGGATCAGACACGAGCTATTAAGAACAGCTTGCAGTTCCGCCAGATTAGCTGGTTGCACTGATTCAAATTCTTGTACCTGCAGCCCATTTTCTATTTCTACAGGTCCCAGAATAAATACTGGTTGCAGGGTTAGGCCTTGCAGCCTGTTTGCTAGTTCAAGGTAGTTATGTACAGGCCAGCATTTGGCCGGATGTCCGGCTCCGGGCAGGATATGGATCTTTTTACCTTGTTTACCTGATGCGGCGAAAAATTTTTGCCAGGCCTGGAACCAATCCTGTTGCAGGGTAATGCCTTTTTGCTGGAGCTGGTTTAAATAATTTTCACGGACCGAAATTTTTTGGTTTGCACATAAACCGGGCAAGAACCAGAGTCTGGAAAATTCTAGCCGAGTTGGGGGCTGCTGAAGCCCGAACCAGATTAGCTGCCAGTCTTGTAGTTCCTGCGGCCAAGAATCAAATGCATAGAGCCTGTCTGCGGCCTGGGCTATGCGCCATGGTGCGCTATCTATACCTAGGGGCCTGGTCCAGATTTCATAATCCCGGCGACCTGCCCAATAGAAATGTCTGTCTGGCCAAAAACGGGTCAAAGAGTACAAGCTGGGCCAGATCTGCAGGAAATCGCCCAGTGCCCCTTTGTGTACAAGCAGTATCTTTTGTCTACTGGACATGGACCGACTGCATGACTTAAGGTTTTGCATTAAGGGAGCAGTTGTTTAAACAAAGCAGGAGCAGAGCAAATATGCACAAAACTATAGACTGTCCTTATTGTGGTCAAGGCGTCCAGGTTTATCGCAATCCAGTGCCTACTGTGGACGTGGTTTTATGCACCCCCGAGCAGGAAGTATTGCTCATAAAGAGGAAGAATCCTCCTTATGGCTGGGCCTTGCCCGGAGGGTTTGTTGATTATGGCGAAAGTCTGGAACACGCTGCATTGCGTGAACTGCGGGAAGAAACAGGATTGGAAGCCAATCTGCAGGCCCTATTGGGTGTCTATTCCCATCCCAGACGCGATCCCAGGCAACACAATATAAGCGTGGTCTTTGTGGCCCAGGCCCTGGACAGGGACCGGTTGCAGGCCGGAGATGATGCCCGGGAAGCAATTTTTTTCACCAGTGGTAATTGGCCTGCACTGGCCTTTGATCATGCATTGATATTAGCAGATTTTGAGCGCTGGCTTCAAACCGGGATCAAGATGAGCCAGGCAGTACAACCAGGCAGAAGTGCCTGCTTATGCACAAAACTGGAAACCTAAAAGGCTGAGTAGAGGGCAAGCCATGTATATTTGTATTGATTTGGGAGGCACCAATCTTAGAGGTACCTGGGTGGACCAGGAAGGCAGATGCGGGAGCCTGATTTACCTGGCTCGACCTCAAAGCCTGGAAGGCACCAAACAGGCTCTGGTGGACCTGATCAGGGATTTGCTCAGTCAGGCCCCGCAAGAGGTGCAGGGCATTGGCCTGGCCAGTGCTGGTCCTTTGGACCATATTCAGGGCAAATATTTAATCACTTCCAATATGCCTGAACTGGACTATTTTCAGGTTGCTGACTTCCTGAAATCAGAGTTTGGGTTGCAGGTAATCATGGAAAACGATGCCCAGGCAGCAGCATTGGGAGAGGTCTGGAAAGGCGGTCTGGCTGGAGAAGAACAGGCTGTAGTGCTTACCCTGGGCACCGGTCTGGGGTCAGGGGTAATTATGCAGGGTAGGATCTGGAGGGCCGGGCACTTCACCGGCCCGGAGCTGGGACATATATTCCTTGGTTTAGAGCAAGGCAGGGAGTGTGGATGCGGACAATATTGCTGTGCAGAGACTTTGCTTAACAAGCAAGCCCTGCTGCAAATTGCCGCTGAACAGGGTCTTGTGCTTTCTGATTTGCATGAACTGCAGCCCCTCCTGGATCAAAATCATTCCCAGGCCAAAAAGATTATGCAGGAATATGGCCTCAGGCTGGGGCTGTTTCTCTGTATTTTGCAGGTAGTGTTTGGCTTTAAAAGTATAGGCCTGGGCGGGGGCCTGAGTGCTTTTTTCCCTTATTGCCAGGAATATGTCTGGCAGTGTATGCACCAGAAATTTAAATGCCGCCAGTGGTGGTTGCCGGAAAAAATTATCCCCAGTCCAGAACCTGAATTTAGCGCTATTTTGGGCATGGCCAGAGCGTTTCAGCTGCAACAGCAGGCCATGTGATCCTATGGGGTTTTTATCCAGCTTTCTAAATAATTGTAGATTATAATATGGCCGCAGGTGCTGATACTGCATTACTTTTGACCTTGGGCGATCCTAATGGATTGGGGCCGGAATTAGTCTGCAGGCTGTTGGGAGGAGAGCAGAAGCCTCCTGGACTTCCTGCACTTGTGCTGCTGGGCCCGGAACAGGTGCTGCAGATGCAGTGCAGCAGGTGGGGGTTGCCTGCTTTTTGGAGCAGACTGCAGGATCCTTATGCACATGGTTTGGAACCAGGCAAAATTTACTGCTTTACACCTCAGGAACTGCAGGCTGCAGAATATACTCCTGGCAAGCCTTCGGTTAAGGGGGGGGTGGCAGCAGGGGTTAGTCTTGAACTGGCCTGCAGTTTATTGCGTCAGAGGCTATATATGGGCTTGGTTACTTGTCCTTTGCACAAGGAGCTTTTACAACTGGCCGGATTTGATTTTCCAGGACATACAGAGTTTTTGGCCCAGGGTTTTGGTTTGAGCCCAGAGCAGGTCTGTATGCATCTGCTGGGCCCCAGGCTCAGGGTCAGTCTTGTGACCACCCACCCTCCTTTGAGAAAAGTAGCGCAAGAGATAAATATTCCAAGGGTCCTGAACTGCCTGCTGTTGACCTGGGATTTGATGCATCGGCTAAACCTTCAGGATAGACCCCTGGCAGTCTGTGGCTTGAATCCTCATGCCGGAGAAGGCGGCAGGATTGGCCGGGAGGAATTAGAGATAATTGTTCCGGCTTTGGAGCAGGCCAGGGAAAAAGGTGTGCAGGCTGCAGGTCCCCTGCCTGCGGATACTGTATTCTATAGGGCCGCAGTGAAAAAAGAGTTCTCTGCGGTGCTGGCTATGTATCATGATCAGGCTCTGGGTCCTATAAAGCTTTTGCATTTTAACCAGGCAGTAAACATCACCCTTGGCCTGCCAATAATCAGGACCTCAGTGGATCACGGCACAGGCTTTGATTTGGTAGGCAGCGGCAAAGCTGATTACGGCAGCCTGCAACAGGCCCTGCAGCTGGCTCGCAGGCTGCTGCAGTACAATTCAAAATAGGATACAGGATTCAGAATTAAGTGCTAGAATAGAGTTTGTGCAGCATTTCCGCAAATTCAATAAAAAATTGTTGAGAGTCATGGGGCCCAGGGGCGGCCTCAGGATGGTACTGGACAGCTAGTAAAGGTTTTTGTTTGTGCTTGAAACCTTCCAAGGTAGAGTCATTGAGATTGATCCTGGTTTGTTGCAGTTGCTCCAGGGCTTTGATATCTACACAGAATCCATGATTCTGGGAGGATATTTCCACCTTGTCCTGTTCCAGGTTGCGCACCGGATGATTCAAGCCGTGATGTCCGAATTTGAGCTTGAAGCTTGTTGCCCCCAGGGCCAGACCCAGCACCTGGTGGCCCAGGCAGATGCCGCCCACAGGCAGGTCTTTGGATAACAGGGCTACATTATGTACAAGGTCCTCTAGGGCTGCCGGGTCGCCCGGTCCGTTGCTCAGGAATATAGCCTGCGGGTCCAGGTCCTTGACCTGCTGGGCAGTGTAGTGGGCAGGAACGGCCAGTACCTGCATATTATAGCTGTGCAAGAGTCGCAGGATGTTCCATTTGCAGCCGCAGTCATAGACCACTATCCTCAGGCCTTGGCCCGGCCAGTGGAATTTGCCTTGCTGAATCTGAAGCTGTTGCGGTCCGTGCTCGGTCCAGAGATACGGAGCATTGGGGCTGACTTCCTGCACTACATTCAAGCCTTGCATTTTCGGGATTTCCCTGGACTTGGCCACCACTTGCTGCGGATCAGATTCCATGGTGCTGATATAGGCCCTCATGGCCCCCTGCAGTCTGATATGCCTGGTCAAGGCCCTGGTATCTATGCCTTCCAAGCCTAGGACGTTTTGTTCCTCTAAGTAACTCTTCAGGGACTTGGTGCTCCTCCAGTTTGAAGGCTGCCTGCAACATTCTTTGACGATGAAGGCAGAAAGATGTACTTGGCCTGATTCCATATCCTGGTGGTTTAGGCCATAATTACCAATGTGGGGATAAGTCATACAGATCATTTGTTTTCTATAGGAGGGATCAGTCAATATCTCCTGGTAGCCGCTCATGCCAGTATTAAAAATGACTTCTCCGCTGGTTTCTCCGGGGCCGGTAAAAGATCTGCCTTTGAACCAAGTCCCATCTTCCAAGCCTAGAATTGCCTGCATTGTTGCTGCTCCTGAAGTAAGATTTTCTCAATATATTGTATGTCCTGGGGCCGGTCTACTCCATAGCTCAAATGTTTTGTAATGACCACCCTTACTGGTATACCGGCCTGTAACAGCCTGAGTTGCTCCAGTTTTTCGGTACGTTCCAGAATGCTGGGCCCCAGCCTGGAAAATTCATGCAGGGTTTGCATTTGATAGGCGTAAAGCCCAATATGACCCAGGTAGTGCTCTTCATTTCCGGCATTGTAAGGAATGGCAGCCCTGGAAAAGTATAGGGCTTGGCCTTGATGGTTGCAGACCACCTTGACCTGATTGGGGTCTAGGGCCTGATTGGCGCTGATGCTCCTGGCCAGGGTGCTAACCTGTACCTGGTCCTTTTGGAAAGGCAGCAGCAGCTGGGAGAGCATTTCCGGCTCCAGGGCGGGCTCATCCCCTTGGATATTCAGTACCACGGTATTTTGCCCCAGACCCAAAGCCTGGGCAGCTTCCAACACCCGGTCAGTGCCACTGGCATGTTCACTGCTGGTGAGCAGGGCCGGGACATTAAGCTTTTCAGCTTCCTGGAGTATACGCTGATCATCCGTGGCCAGATATACGCTTTGCAGATCTGGACAAAGACAGGCCCTGGAGTAGACATGCCAGAACATGGGTTTACCCTGGATCAGGGCCAATGGTTTGCCCGGAAATCGTGTGGAGCCGAATCTGGCCGGGATTATGGCTACAAAAGACAATTCTTGTTGCATATTTTTTGCTCTGGCTGCAATCCAAAGCCTGGGTCAGGAATTGAAAAAATGGACTGAATTATTTATGTCTGATAACGTGCTAGTTAGCAAGGGATGAGCATCATCCATCCAGGATCGCTTTGCATGGGTCTTTATATATTGCCCTTGTTTTTTCTGTCAAAGTAAATCCTGTCCCAGCCGGTTAGAGATTTGTACTGGATTATAAGTACGAGAAGCAGCACTTTCAGCATTATACAGGAACTGGAACAAAAACATGCCTTTTTTTATCTATAAAGCCAAGAACAGAGCTGGCAGAAGGGCTAAAGGTGAACTAGAGGCCCCTACTTTGGAAATGGCGGAAAAAGCCTTGTTGCGCCGTGGGTTTAGTGACCTCAAGATCAAGCCCAAACCTAAGGATCTGCTGGAAGGCACATTTTTGGAAGGCAGGGTCAAGGACCGGGACATGGTGGTCTTTTCCAGACAGTTTGCGACCATGATCAACTCTGGAGTGCCAATCCTGCAAGCCTTACAGGTCATGAGCGAGCAAACTGAAAACAAAAGATTAAGGCGCACCTTGATTGAAGTGCGCAACGATGTCCAGGGGGGCAGTTCATTGTTCGAAGCCTTAAGCAAACACAAGGCTGTGTTCGACTCTTTGTACACCAATATGGTACACGCCGGGGAGACAGGAGGAGTTCTGGACGTAGTGCTGAACAGACTGGCAGAGTATATAGAAAAGGCAGCCAATTTAAAATCCAAGGTCAAAGGTGCCATGATCTATCCTGCTGTGGTCAGTTTGGTTGCTGTGGCTGTGATTGCAGTGATTCTGATCTTTGTCATTCCTACTTTCGAGTCCTTATTTGCGGATTTTGGCGGGGCCTTGCCTACGGCCACCCAGGTGGTGATCAGTCTGAGCAGGTTCGTCACCGCCAATCTGCATTGGATCTTGTTGGTGCTGATCTGTCTGGCTCTGCTTTTTCACCTCTTCTACCGCTCTGAATATGGCAAAGTATTGGTGGACAGATGGATATTGTTCTTGCCCGTGTTTGGGTCTTTGCTGCGCAAGGTGGCTGTGGCCAGATTCAGCCGCACTTTGAGCACCATGGTGGCCAGTGGGGTTCCTATTTTGTATGCCTTGGATATTGTGGCCAGGACTGCAGGCAATAAAACAGTAGAGCTGGGGGTCCAGGAAGCCAGGAAAAGGGTCGCAGAGGGTCAGACTCTAAGCGAACCCTTGGATGCCACAGGCGTTTTTCCGCCTATGGTCATCCACATGCTTTCCATTGGAGAGGCCACAGGCTCTTTGGACACCATGTTGGCTAAGATCGCGGATTTTTACGATTATGAAGTGGATGTAGCGGTTTCTACTTTGACCTCGCTTATTGAACCGATTATGATTGTTTTTTTGGGAGTGGTAGTGGGCGGATTAGTGATCAGCATGTATTTGCCCATATTCAAGATAGCTGGCACAGTCGCCGGCTGATGCCTTGTGCACATGACCCTCAATGCAACTAGGTCCTTAACAGTCAAGGTGCTTGACTTTGAGATGTTCAGCAGGGCTAAAACAAGGGATCTTACATATATTTCTAGAAGTCATTTAGGATTTAAGGAGAAGCAAGATGTCTGCAGATTTACATGTGGCAGTAACAGGTTGTACAGGTGCAGTAGGCAGGGAAATGCTAAAGATTTTGGAAGAAAGAAATTTTCCTGCTCCCAGGCTTAAGCTTTTGGCTTCCTCCAAATCCGCAGGCAAGCCCATGACTTTTAAGGGTCAGGAGTTGAAGGTACAGCAACTACAGGATGATTCTTTCCAGGATGTGCAGCTGGCCCTTTTCTCTGCTGGAGGTTCCATTTCCAAGGAGTTTGCGCCTATTGCAGCCAAGTCAGGCTGTGTGGTGGTGGACAACTCCAGCGCCTGGCGCATGGAACCGGACGTGCCCTTGGTAGTGCCTGAAGTCAATCCAGACGACCTGAACAGGCACCAGAATATTATTGCTAATCCCAACTGTTCTACAATTCAGATGGTGGTTGTCTTAAAACCCTTGCACGATGTGGCAAGAATTAAAAGGATTGTGGTTTCCACCTATCAGGCGGTTTCCGGCAGCGGGCAAAAGGCAGTGGACGAGCTTCAGGCCCAGGTCAGGGCCTTATTCAATATGCAGCAGCCAGAGGTCAAGGTCTATCCGCATCAGATTGCTTTTAACTGTCTGCCGCACATTGATGAATTCCTGGAGAACGATTATTCCCGGGAAGAGATGAAAATGGTCCAGGAGACAAAAAAGATTATGGGCGAGGAAAGCCTGAGGATTACCGCCACCACAGTAAGGGTCCCTGTGTTTTACGGGCACAGCGAGGCCTTGAACGTCGAGACTGAAAAGAAGTTAAGCGCCAGAGACGCCCGGGCCATACTGAGTCAGGCCCCTGGACTGCAGGTCTTGGATAATCCCAGGGAGAAAATCTATCCTATGCCCCTGCATGCAGCTGGGGCGGATGAAACCTTTGTAGGCCGGATCCGGGAGGATATCAGTACTGAGAATGGCCTGGATATGTGGGTTGTGGCGGACAATATCCGCAAGGGAGCTGCCCTGAACACTGTGCAGATTGCAGAGACCCTGCTGCAAAAGGGGCTTTTGCCCAGTTAAAGCTTGGAACTAAAGGACGCAGCCGGCCTGCTTCTATACTAGGCCCAGGTTACTTATCCTGAACCAAGCGCAGGATGTTTTCCTAAAAAATAGGGCTTTAACTTATCCAGAGGCTGGCTTTCTGCAAGTTGTAGCACAGTCTCTTGCTAACCGAGCCAATGCTGAACTGGCCAAACAGTCCTTGGTTCTTGCTGCCTGCATAGCCTACAGCCACAGTTGCGTAAGCCTCTTGTTCAGCCTGATTGAAGATGGCCTTTTCAATATTCGGTGCAGAAGTTGATTTTTCAGTAATACGGGCGGGATCGATCTTGTTCTCCAGCAATATATCCTGGGCCTTGGACATGACTTCCTCAGCTGGAAGAGTGCCTTTATTCTTTACGTAAAATAAAGTGATGCCGTGTGTTTCAGTCTGCAACATGAAGCCAACATGGTCGGCTATACGCAGACTGGAATCAGAACCGTCCAGGCAAACCAGGACGTTTTCCCGGCCGCTTTCAGGTTGCCTGCAAATCCAGATGGGTGCGCTGCGTTTTTTTTCCAGAATTTCCATGCTGACACTGGTGCTTAATAGCTCCTCCAGCCGTGTGCTGCCTCTTCTGCCGAGCACAATGGCATCATACTTGCCTTTTTCCGCTTCCTGAATGATGTCCTGGGCCGTGCTGATGGATTTCTTTCTGTATTTGCACATGGTATTTTCTGCCAAAAAGCCGCTGTTGGCCAGCCTTTGTCCGGCATTTTTCAGGGCGGTGTGCTCCTGGAGTTCACATTCAGTCTCAGTTGGCTCTCGTTGTGCAAACCCAGGGTCCTTGCCCATACTCGGGGCTACATAGAGCAGAGTCAGCTTGATGTTTTCCTTGTCCTGAAAAAAAGAGGTCACAAATCTTAGGCCATACATGAAACTGGGTTCATCACTGATGGTCAGCAGCAGATGTTTCTGCATCATTCCTCCTTATATTTCTACTTCTACAACTTGTTTATAGGGTATTATGCCCAAAGTATGCGGGATGTTCTTGAACAAATCATGATAATTTTCTTTTCTTTTGTCAATTTGATATATAGCAGAAGCTTCGGACCCTGTGAATAATTGCGAATAATAAAAATATAGACCTTATAACCTGCAAATTTCAAAAAATTTAGGCTTGCAGCTTTGGCTCAAACCATTGGACAACCTCAAGGGCTTATTGTTCAGGTCAGGTCAGGTCTGGGACCAAGGTTATGTCGGTATCTTTTGATAACAAATTTATCTTGGCATCAATGGGTCTAATTTAGGAGCTAGTGCAATGCAGGAACAAACGAATACAGTTCTGGAGAATACTGTCTGGCATGCGACACCAGTACAGGAAGTCTTACAAAAATTAAACAGCCATGAAAAAGGGCTTACTGAGCAGGATGCCCGGGATAGGTTGCAAAGATTCGGACCTAATCTGTTAGCCAAAGCTAAAAAGAAAGGCCCGCTGCAAAGGTTTCTGCTGCAGTTCCACAACGTGCTCATATATGTCCTGCTGGTGGCTGCTGCAGTGACGGTATTGCTGCAGGAGTGGCTGGATGCCGGGGTCATATTCGGGGTCACCGTGGTTAATGCCTTGATCGGCTTTATCCAGGAAGGCAAGGCTGAGAAGTCCCTGGAGAGCATTCAGGGCATGCTGGCGCCCAAGGCCCTGGTGCAAAGGGACGGCCAGCGCCGCAGCATGCCTGCAGAGGAGCTGGTGCCCGGGGATATAGTCCTGCTCAAGGCAGGAGACAAGGTGCCTGCTGACCTAAGGCTCCTGGAAGCCAGGGATCTGCAGATAGAGGAGGCGGCCCTGACCGGGGAGTCAGTGCCGGTAACCAAAAGTGTACACGAGGTGGAAGAGGAGGCAGATTTGGGGGATCGGGCCAGCATGGCCTTTTCCGGAACCTTGATTACTTACGGCCAAGGTCGGGGTGTGGTCACAACCACAGGACAGCAGACTGAGATCGGCCGCATCAGTTCCCTGCTTTCAGAAGTAGAGACCTTGACCACCCCCTTGCTTAAGCAGATGTCCAGATTCGGACAGTGGCTTACACTGGCTATACTTACCTGTGCAGCCCTGACTTTTGCCTTTGGCTATCTGGTCAAGGGCTTGGCACCTGGAGAGATGTTCATGGCTGCGGTGGGATTGGCTGTAGCTGCGATTCCAGAGGGCCTGCCCGCGATTATGACCATCACTTTGGCCATCGGCGTGCAGCGCATGGCCAAGCGCAGGGCAATAATCAGGCGGCTTCCTGCTGTGGAGACCCTGGGCTCTGTCTCGGTTATTTGCTCAGACAAGACCGGGACCTTGAGCAAGAACGAGATGACCGTGCAGACTGTAAGAACAGCTGATAAGCAGTTCCAGGTCACAGGGGTGGGCTATGAACCCAAGGGCGGATTTCAGCTCTCTGGAGAGGATATAGATCCGGAGCAGGAGCATCCAGAGTTCTTATATATCCTGCGCGGGGCCCTGCTTTGCAATGACGCATCTGTATATTCCAGGGAGGGCAACTGGGTGCTGGAAGGCTCACCCACAGAGGGCGCCTTGATAGTGGCCGGGCTCAAGGCCGGGCTGGACCAGAAGCAGGAAAATGATTTGCGGCCCCGCAAGGACAGCATCCCCTTTAGCTCCGAGAACAAGTTCATGGCCACTTTGCACCACGACCATCAGGGTGGGTCCTATATCTATCTTAAAGGGGCGCCGGAGAGGATCTGGGAGAGATGTCCAGTCCAGGCTGCCAGTGGGCAGGATATGCAGGATCTGGACCTGGAGTTCTGGCAGGAGCAGGCCCGGGAGATAGCTTCCAGGGGACAGCGGCTGCTGGCCCTGGCAATAAAGGAGGCCCCCGGGGACAAGCAGGATCTGGAGTTTTCAGATGTAGAAGGCGGTTTTACTTACCTGGCCCTGTTCGGGATCATAGATCCCCCTCGAGAGGAGGCCATCAAGGCTGCAGCCCAGCTTATTGGGCAGTGTGTATCCATAGACACATGTCATTCTGCTGGAATTGTAGTCAAGATGATTACTGGGGATCACGCATTGACTGCCAAGGCTATTGCCAGAGAATTGGGGCTGGACAACTGGGAGGAGGTGCTCACAGGCCAAGATCTGGAAAAAATGTCCCAAGAGGAGTTGGAACAGAAAGTACCTTATGTGGATGTTTTTGCCAGGACCAGCCCGGAGCACAAGCTGCGTCTGGTAAAGGCCATTCAGGCCAAGGGGCAGATTGTAGCCATGACTGGAGACGGAGTAAACGACGCCCCGGCCCTGAAAAGGGCTGATGTGGGTGTGGCCATGGGCCGCGGAGGGACAGAGGCAGCCAAGGAGGCCTCGGACATGGTCCTGGCTGATGACAACTTCGCCTCCATTGCCAATGCTGTGGAGGAGGGCAGGACGGTCTACGACAACCTGAAAAAGGCCATATTGTTCATCCTACCTACCAACGGCGGGCAGGCCCTGGTGGTTATTGCCTCTATTTTTCTGGGATTAGGTATGCTGGATGCGGAAGGGCACTTTGCCCTGCCCATTACTCCGCCCCAGATTCTGTGGATCAACATGGTCACTGCGGTGACCCTGGCTCTGGCCTTGGCCTTCGAGCCTCCTGAGGCCAATGTTATGCGCCGGCCTCCCAGACCTCCTGAAGAGCCCATTATTTCCGGATTCCTGATCTGGCGGGTGGCTTTTGTGTCCCTGATTCTGGTCCTGGGTGCCCTGGGGCATTATGTCTGGATCCTGGAGCAGGGGGCAGATCAGGATCTGGCAGGCACTGCAGCAATCAATACCCTGGTGGTGGGCCAGATCTTTTATCTCTTGAACAGCAGGCATATCTATGCCTCTGTCTGGAATCCCAAGGATATACTGGGCAGTAAGCCTGTACTCTGGTCTGTATTGGCCATGGTTGTGCTGCAGCTTATCTTTACCTATGCCGGACCCATGCAGTACCTGTTCCAGACCAAAGGCCTTGACGCAGCAGCCTGGAGCAGGATCATAGCCTTCGGCCTGCTGCTCTTTATCCTGGTGGAGCTGGAAAAGACAGTCTGGCGCAAGCTGCGCAGAAGCGCTATCTAGATTACTGGAAAAAGGCTATCAAGAATAAGCCCAGGCGCGGGCAGATCCCTTTCCTGGAAGAAAAAGCCTCCAAATTGCTACGCCCAGGGCAATGCCGGTTTTTTTGATGGCGATGACGTAAGGTGCCAAACCGATGCTGAAAGATAATCAATGTAAATAGGCAGTGATCTGAATTGTGGGCTGTTAATAAGAATTTAACACTGACCCAGAAATTAGGA
>CAZLUR010000072.1:0-12279 GCA_964562725.1 uncultured Desulfohalobiaceae bacterium
AGTACTGCTGATCCTGATCTGTTGATCAAGGCCTTGCACAACCTTTTGAAAAACGCAGCAGAAGCCAACGATTTTTCCGGCCAGATTCTGGTAAGAACCAGGATTCAGGATGGAAATTGGGTGCTGGAGGTCGAGGATCAGGGCCCGGGTATTGCCCTGGAGACTGAAGACAAAATATTTGAACCATTCTGGACCAGCAAGACCAAAGGCAGCGGCCTGGGTCTGGCCTTTGTGGCTTACGTGCTGGAAGCGCATCAGGGTTCGATCCGGGCCTATAACAAGAGTGAGGGAGGGGCTGTGTTTCGGGTGGAACTGCCTTGTTGAGGGAGAGGGGTTACAGGCGTTGCAGGCGTTCCGCGTTCCGGGTTGCAGGCGTTAGGGGGGTTACGGGCGTTCCGCGTTGCGGGCGTTGCGGGGCGTTGCAGACGTTACAGACGTTCCGCGTTCCGGGTTACAGACGTTGGGGGCGTTGCAGGCGTTGGGGGGGTTACGGGCGTTGCGGGCGTTCCGCGTTAAGAACCCCAGTAACCCCCGTAACCCCTGCAACCCGGAACGCCCGCAACCCCTGTAACCCCAGCAACCCCCTTAACCCCAGCAACCCGGAACGCCAGCAACCCCCTAACCAGAAAGGAGTAACTCTTGAAAATTGAACGATTTGAAGACATAGAGGCTTGGCAGCTGGCGCGGGAACTTGCCAAAATTATCTATAGCCTTACTTCCAAACAAGAGTTTTCAAGGGATTTTGGTTTGAAAAATCAAATTCGAGATGCTGCTGGTTCCTCTATGCATAATATTGCTGAAGGATTTGATTCTGGATCCAACAAAGAGTTTATTCGTTTCTTGCGCTACGCCAAGCGTTCAAGTACTGAGGTCCAGAGTGAGTTATATGTAGCCTTTGATCAAAACTATATATCTACTGAAGAGTTTGGTTTTGCTTATAAGCATGCTGGAAGAACCAGGGCTGCTATTAAGGGTTGGATAAGGTATTTGTTAAAATATGAACAAAGCAGGGGTTAGGGTTTGGGAGGTTGCGGGCGTTACAGGCGTTCCGCGTTGCAGGCGTTAGGGAGGTTACGGGCGTTCCGCGTTCCGGGTTACAGGCGTTGCAGGCGTTGGGGAGGTTGCAGAGGTTACGGGCGTTTTGCGTTGCAGGCGTTAGGGAGGTTACGGGGGTTACGGGGGTTGCAGGGGTTGAGAACCCAGAACCCGGAGCCCGGAACCCCCGAAACCCCAGTAACCCAGAACGCCCGTAACCCCAGTAACCCAGAACGCCAGCAACCCCTGTAACCCAGAACGCCAGCAACCCCTGTAACCCAGAACGCCCGTAACCCCAGCAACCCCTGTAACCCAGAACCCGGAACCCAAAACCCATGTCCAAAATACTAGTAGTAGACGACGAACAGAGAATGCGCCATCTGCTGGCGCTGATGCTGCAGCAAAAGGGCTATGAGGTGCAGCAGGCCGAGGACGGGATGCAGGCCTGGTCCATGCTGCAGAGTGCGCACTATGACCTTTTGATTACAGATGTCAAGATGCCCAGGTTGGACGGTATGGGCCTGCTGCGCAAGATCAAGAAGCAGGGCCTGGATTGTCCGGTAGTATTTATTACCGCTTTTGGTACTGTGGAATCCGCAGTGCAGGCCATGCAGGACGGAGTCCTGGATTATATCAGCAAGCCCTTTGAGCAGGAAAGGATCCTGATCACTGTGCAAAGGGCCTTGGGCATGTCCAGGATCCTGGCTGAAAATAAAGAGCTTAAACAGGAACTAAAGAGGATCTCTGGCGCCGGAGAGATAAAATATCACTCCAGGGTCATGCAAAAGACTTTGGATTTGGCCCTGGATGTGGCCCGGGAGGAAACCACGGTACTCATCCGCGGCGAGTCAGGCACTGGCAAGGAGCTTTTGGCCAGGTATATCCACGATGTCAGTCCCAGGGCCAGGGGGCATTTCGTGCCGGTGAATTGTGCAGCCATTCCCCAAGGTTTGCTGGAATCAGAGCTCTTCGGCCATGAAAAAGGCTCTTTTACTGGAGCGGACAAACAAAAGATCGGCAAATTTGAACTTGCTTCAGAGGGCACATTGTTTTTGGATGAAATCGGAGATATGCCCCTGGAGGCCCAGGCCAAGCTGCTGCGGGTGATCCAGGAAAAAAGGGTGCAAAGGGTAGGCGGCAGGCAAGAGATTAAAGTAGACCCGCGCATAGTCTGCGCCACCAATCAGAGCCTGGAGGATATGGTCCGGCAGGGCAAATTCAGGTCTGATCTTCTGTATCGCATTAATGTTTTTCCCCTGCAGTCTCCGCCGCTTCGAGACAGGGCAGAGGACATCCCTGTATTGGCTAACCATTTTATGCAGCGTTTCAGCGCTGCACAGCAGATGGAGCTTTCCAGTTCCGCCATGCAGATACTGCAAAACTATTCCTGGCCCGGGAATGTGCGGGAGCTGGCCAATGTTATAGAGCGGGCCTGCATCCTGGCCAAGGGCAGCGCCAGTATCCAGGCCAGGCATTTGTCCTTTTTGCAAAATATGCCCTTGGAGCAGGAAGGAGAATCTTCTTTCAGGCTGCCTCCCAGGGGCATCGACCTGGAAGAGCTGGAAATGGATCTGGTAGAGCAGGCCTTGGATCAGGCCGGGGAGAATCAGAGCGCCGCAGCCAGGTTGCTGGGTCTGACCCGGGCCAAATTTCGGGTTTTGTTCAAGCAGTATCAGGAGCGGCGAATGTGAATGATAATTAAGAAATGCTGGAATACTAAGATGCTGGAATGCTGGAATGCTGGGATGCTGGAATGTTTACTCTGTTGAACCGGAACTTCATGAAATGGGATGTTCTACCGGGCTGGAATTAAAAGGCAGAAGGGCAAGAAAAATACTGGGATGATTTAATTGCAGGGGCATTTTGAAAATTCATTATGTATAAATCAATTGCAGTGTTGATAATCATCCTTTTGGGAGCTGGATTGCCAGTGCTTGCCCTGGCTCAGGAGGATTCGCCGGACGACGGGACCATGCTCATGTTCGTGGGCCAGGACATTGAGCTGTTGTCCATCGCCTCCAGGCGGGAGGAGACTCCGGCCCAGGCCCCGGCTGTTGCAGAAGTGGTGCACCGCGAGGAGTTCATGGAGTATGCAGCCAGCACCTTGAGCCAGATCCTGGCCAGGACTCCGGGCTTTTATATGGCCCGGAAAGAATGGGGAACTGAACCTTATCTGCGCGGCATCCCCAATTCTGTGCTCTTTCTCTATGATACCGTGCCTCTGGGTTCAGAGCTGTCCAAGACCCTGCATCCCATAGATCACGAGCTGTCCCTGGCCGCGGTGAAGCAGGTGGAGATTGTGCGCGGTCCGTCTTCTGTGCTTTGGGGCCAGGACGCCTTTGCCGGGGTGGTCAATGTGGTACCCCTGAGCGGCAAAGATTTCCAGGGCGCTGAGAGCGGGGTGCTCTATGGCACACCAGGCGAGCATAAAGGCGCATATCTTAATCTGGGGCATGACGCCGGGCTTTGGGACGGATTTTTGTCAGTCAGCGTCAGGCGCGGGGAAGAGGACAAACAAGAGGCCAACCTGGTTTCTTTTTTTGACCATGACGGTCAAACCCCGGTCCCGGTCCAGGACAGGTATGGCAGCCAAGAGCCAGGCCATGCCCATTACCTGGACGCTTACGGCAGGCTGCAGCTTGGCCCCAAGGCAGCCCTTTCAGGCAGGTTCACGGACAGCACCCATCCTTACAGTATGCAGGGCCAGGACCAGGATCTGATCTGGCTGGAGTCCAGGGAGCTGGCTTCCGGGTACCTCAAACTGGATGTGAACCAGGAGATCAATCTGCAGACAAAATCCCGGGTCATGGCCTATTATAGCCATATGCGGCCTGAGCAGCAGGTCATTGATCAGGAAATGCAGCAGGAGGAAGAGACCTTTTATGCCGAGGCCCTGCTGGACCGCTCCCTGTGGCGGGCCCAGGGGCTGCTGACCGCGGGGTTGGCCTACAAGATAAAAGATATTCAGGATGCCCCGGTCTGGGACAGTTATATCCCGGATTATCTGGGCCCGGAAAATGAGGATTTTCTGCCCGGGATGAGCACCCAGGACCTCAGTAACAGGGTCTGGTCTGTTTTTGGCCAGTACAGGCATAAGCTGGGGGATTTTGATTTTATGCTGGGTGCCAGACAGGACTTCCATCAGGAGTACCAGGACAATCTAAGCTACAATACAGCAGTGGTCTGGTCCCCCCTGGAAGAGTGGACCTGGAAGCTGCTCTATGGTACTGCCTACCGCACCCCTTTTGCTCAGCAATTGCAGGATGAAGCCAAACCTGAACTGGAAAAGTCCAGGAACCTGTCCCTGCAGACCATCTGGCAGCCCAGGCGCGCTTTGTCCCTGGGCGCGACCCTTTTTTACAACCATATCTCAGAGCACACTGCAGAGGATCCTTACGCCGGCCTGTCAGAGCCCAACCAGCAGGAGATCTACGGGCTGGAGCTGGAAGCAGAGTACAGTCCCTGGGCCAGTCTGGATCTAAGGGCCAATCTGACCCTGCTGGAAAACAGCGGGCCTGATGAGACGTATATATTCAAGGAATACTCCATTATCCGCCCGGACGGTAGCGTTGAGGATGTCTATTCCCAGTTTGACTACCCCTACGATCCTGGGGCCCAGTCTGTTTTCAATCTGGGTGCAACCTGGCGGCCCAGCGACAGATGGGATTTATTCTCCGGGCTCAGGTATTTTGGCTCCAGGGATCTGGTTTATCCCAAGAGCCAGGAAATAGAGCAGGTTTCCGGGGCCTGGCTCCTGGATTTTTCTGTGACACGCAAGGATGTTTTGACCCCGGGCCTGGACCTGCTCTTTCTGGCCCGCAATATCCTGGATGAAGACTATCAGACCCCAGGGACCTACAGTATGATGGAGGGCGAGCCCTTTGAGGTCCAGATCATGCTCAGGTATGGCTTTTAGGGACAGGTCGAGCTAAATTGGTTAATTTTAGCCAGAGCTGGCTATATTTGACCAGGATATGTTTTATGCTAAGGCCTTGCAGGGCAGATTTGGGCCATCAGACCTGCCTGGAAGTCTGTTGGCTTGATTTGCGCGCAGAAAGGGAGCCAACAAGTATTTTGGTTAATTTTTTGCAAGAAAACTTACGGAGCTGGCCAGTTGAAAAGCTCTTTGGTAATAAACTGTTTTTTGGCTATATTCAAGCCTCTAACTGTCTGAGCACGCATTTGCCTTATTAGCCTGAATTTATTGCCTTGAACCTTGAACATTGAACCTTGAACGCTGACCTTGAACTCTCAAGCAAATATGATGCAGCACAAAATTTTCATTACCATAGCAGCCTGTCTGGCCGGGCTTTTGTTGAGCATGTCCGTGGCAAAGGCCGAGCAGCAGCTGTCTGCATCCGAGCTTGAGCCTATTTTGGTGGAAATGGTCAATACAGCCCGGGTGGATCCCGTGTCTGTGGCCAAAGCCCTGGGCCTGGACCAGGAGCAATTGTTCCCAGGCATTGCTGAAGACAGTCCATTCTGGGACAAGCAGAAATGGTGGTTGCGGAAAGACCCCGGCTTGTACACGGCTGTCACGGACCACGCTCAGGACATGCTGGACAGGGATTATTTCGGGCATGTCTCCCCAGAGGGCCTGGGTCCAGAAGACAGGGCCAGGCAGGCAGGCTATTCTCCGGTTTTTGTTAAGGAGTACATGTCCGTATTTGCTTTTCAGAACTATATTCCTGCTGAGCAGGCTGCGCTGGAACTTTTCAAGAGTTTTTTCCAGGACCAGGTGCAGGACTTCAAACAGGGCCAGGCCAGCATATTTGACCATGATTCAAGGGATATTGGGCTTTGCTTTCAAAGCGGCAAATTGACCCTGGAGGGCAAGAAGCAAAATGTTTACCTGTTCGTGCTGCAGTATGGCGCAGCCCAGGATGTCTATCTGGAAGAATCCCTGATGCGCCTGTTGAATACAGCCCGCAATGACCCGGGCCAGGCCTTGGCTGATTATGACATTGATCAGCAGGAAGCAATCCAGGTTCTGGGTGAAAATTCCTGGGTGCTTGACAGTACGCTCCCGCCTGTGATGTTTTATTCCACAACCACTGACTGGCGCTGGCAGCAAAGGTCTTCCAGCAAGGGCAACAATGACTCCAAGCTGACTTTGGCCTGGGAGGCAGAGATCCCTGAGCAGGCCAGTGCCTGGGAAGCCGCTTTGATCCTGTTCGCAAAAGTTTTCAGCCTGGAGGACGAACAGGGCTTCTCGACCATACTTGACCCATGGGCCAGGAGTGCTGTGCTCAGTACCAGACCCTCCAGCGCAGATCCGCAGATGGTGGAGGCGGAGATGGTGGTGGCCCTGAGTGAGACCGGTCAGCAGCCATATATGCTCATGGGCAATGTCTATGACAGCCAGCCTGACCAGAAGGGCTTTCAGCCTGAAAGCGGGCTTGAGGGCTTTAGGATTGTGTTAAAGGACAGCTCAGGAGAAATTATTTCTACCACTGCCACAAGTTATATGGGTGCCTACCGGCTCGCCCGGAAGAACTGGTACAATAGCCTCGAGGTCTGGTCAGATCAGGCTTTATTACTGAGTTATACATTTTGGGCCCTGGATAGTTCCACTTGGTTGGATATTGACATTTCAGAGCTAGAGTAGCCGGCTGGCAGTGCAACAAATATTTAATTTAGCGGTCTGGTTGCTTTAACTTGAGAAAGCAGGATAATTCTGGTAAATTTTCAGCAGTGAATGTTTTAAGCACTTATTTAGATGGATAACAGTCTGAAGTCTGATGTTGATTATTTTGCTGTTTATAAGGAGCAATGCCTTGAAAGCGGGATCTAAATTCTGTATAGTCATCATGGTTGTTTTTTTGGTGCTCCAGTCCGGGCAGGCCCTAGCCAAAGACAGGGTACTGGCCTCAGGTAAGGGATTTGAGGTTACTCAAGAATTTGTCCAGGACGTGCGGGAATTTTATGAACAAAGGGGCCTGCGCACAACCCAGGAAGAGATTCTAAAGGCAGCGTTGCGTATTAAACTGTTTGCCCTGGAGTCTCAAGAGCAAGGCCTGATTGCAGAAATTCCTGCAGGAGCATCAAAGCAAACCATATCTGAATTAGTGGGCATTTATGAAAGATATATCTGGCAGGAAATGCTGGAGTATCCATTGGCAGACAAGGTGGTGGAATCCTATTACCGTGCGTATCCCTATCAGTTTTTGCGGGATAATGAACAAAAGGACAATCACTCAGGAGTGGCCCGTAGCTCAGGCGCTGTAGATGAAGAGGCCTTAATGCCTTTGGATCAGGAATTGCATGACAAAATTCGCATGCGTATAGTGCAGGCCAAAAGGCGCGAGATTGTGGCCAGCAGCTTTAAACAGTTGCAGGAAAAATATCAGGTCCAATATGAATAGCATTACAAACTTCTGAACATCAAGGATAGCTAAAGGTAAAAAGAGTATGACCATGTCCCAGCCTAGTTTTGAATGCAGATCAATAGCCTTTGCTTTGCGCAGGTCTGTGCATAAAAAGCACGTGGCAGGATCTGCTGGCCTGTTTTACTGCAGCGTGTTGGGCCTGGTTTTTTTCTGGCTGTTGCTTGGATCTGCAACTGGCAGGGCCCTGGACAAAGAAGCAGGATCTGATGTAAACATAAATTATCCGGATCAGCTGGATGCCCGGTCTTTTTGGCCGGAGAAAAGCCTGGAGCATGTTTTTGCCACTTACTGGAGCAAGAGGTTTGCCAAAGTTGATCCAGAGAAGTTAATGGCCCTTGAAGCCCCTCACTTTCAGGAGATGGTGCCCCTGGAGCGCTACCGGAACTTTATGCAGCATTTACCCCGGGGCAGCATTCAGGAAATCGAGATTGTCCATTCTGTGCAGGTTACCAAGTACCTATTTGAGATGTCCATGCGTATCAGGTATATTGGGGCAGATGATCAGCAGCGCTCCTTTAGTCTGAGGGACCGCTGGGTGCAGGTGCATGGGATGTGGTATCACCTGCTGCGCGATCCCTTGATCTTTCCCCAGCTGGGTCAAAACTATCCTGGGCCAAAAATTTATAATTTAGTCTCAGGATAGCTTGACAAAAGCAATGTTATTTTCTAACTTTAAACCATGTACAAGGAGGTGCTGAGCGGCAGTAATTATTATCTAGCTGATTTTGTGGTAGATTTTAGTGGTTTTAAAACGTCCAAAAGGAGGAAGTGCAAATGAAATGGTATTTGAAGACACTGGCTCTGGCGGTGGCTTTGGTGTTCATGGCGGGTACAGCCTGGTCAACAGTTGATTATGCGCCTGAAGGCAAGGGGGACGTGCTCATTTTCCCTTTTTATGCTGCTTTTGACGGCGGCTGGGAGACCAAGCTGACTGTGGTCAATACCGACCGGACTAATTCAACCGTGGCCAAGGTGGTGGTGCGCAGCCCCAAGTACAGCGGCGAGCTGCTGGATTTCTTGATCTACCTCTCCCCAGCCGACGTCTGGACCGGCACCCTGAAGTACGACGCAGATGCATCTGGACCGGTGTTGTACAGTGATGATGACAGTATACTGGCAGACTATGATTTTGATGAAGAAGAGGGCATCTGGGCCGATAAGTCTCCGGTGAGCCGGCCCCTGTACACACCAAATTCGGAAAAGAATTTGAAAGGCACTGATTATGCTGAGATGGGCTATGTGTATATCATAAACTCCGCCACATGGGATGCTGGAGAGCGCCCAGTGAAGAAGGATGACATTTTGGAAGCTTATGTACCGTTTGAAGGTGGTGGATCTACCACTTTGGGTGACGACGAAACAGAAGTTGATCCAGACAATATCCTGGCTGGCTGGATGGACTTTCATGTTGCCGGCTATGGCGTGGCTACCCTGAATGCGGTTACTTTGAAGGATTATAAGAATCTGACCAAGATCGTCTCCCAGAAGGAGACAGTGCTGGCACCTGAGGATCATGGTTTTGACGAGAACCCCTATGACCCCTCTGGCGGATCCAGCGACACCACATTGTCCGAGATTGAACTGGCCCTGGGCAAACAGGACATTGCCCTGCCCTATCTAAATACTGCCAGTGCTTTTTCAGCGCATATGTTCACCTTCCCCACCAAGTATACTGATCTGGATTCAGTTGTTGAATGGCTGGGTGATGCTAAAAGCATGACTGTTGTTAGCGAATGGCCTGGATTTACCGGGAAGCAACAAGTGGCCACCTACAAGAGCTATCTCTTTGACTTGCAGGAAAACACCATTACCGAGGAGACCCCGATCTGGTCCCCAGCCCCTCCTGAGGCAGAAGACAATGAATTCCCGCATGAGCTGAACATCAGGTTTACTGACGGCTTTGGTGAAGACTTTGCCGAAGGCTGGGTCAATTATGAGTTTGAGGCAGATGATCCCACTGACGGCGGAGCTTATGCTCCGGTGATCCCCACTGCAGTGGATTTGAGCGCCAGCGGGATGTCCTTTAAGTATGGGGCCTGGACGCAAGGTACAGTTGAGTATGGTGCTGTAGAGTAGTCAATCAATGAATATTCTTTAGCTTCCATTAACTAGTCATGGTAAAAAGGAGGGGCCTGTCCCCTCCTTTTTTTATTTAAAAAACGTGCCCCTAAAAAGGGCTCTGAATTGCCAGCAGTATGCTTTGCAGATCAGTGCAGGCCGGCTGGATTTGTTTATTCTCAATGTTGACAATTTTTGCCAATTAAGTGCATCATTTTATTATCTGGACAGTCAAAAGTTATTATTAATATACTGTTTTTATTGACTACATTTAAGTCTCTAACTGTCTGAGTTCTTATTTGTCTTATCATCCTGAATTTATTGTTTTAACCTTGAACATTGAACCTTGAACATTGAACTCTCAAGTTATTATGAACAGCAAGTTTAAGGGGTTCATTCAATATTTCCTTTTATTTCTGGTCCTGGCCTTGCTTATCTCGCTGGTCTATGCCCGGACCTTTCATGCCCCCCTGGTCCTGGACGATATCAGGACCATTGTGGACAATCCTGTTATCCACGACCTGAGCAATTTCTCACATCTGCAGACCTGGGCCAAACCCAGGCCTGTGGCTGAGTTTAGTTTTGCCCTGAACTACGCCCTGGGCGGGGCTGACCCCTTGGGTTATCACCTGCTGAATACACTGATCCATGTGCTAAATTCCTTTCTGGTATATTTGCTGGCCTTTTTTGTGCTCAGCCGCCTGGCTAGCAGGCCTTATGGACAGGACCGTGAAGCTCAGGTACGTAATTTATTCTGGATCCGGGCCGGGGCTTTTTTCTGCGCACTGGTGTTTGCCCTGCACCCCTTGCAGACCATGGCTGTGACCTATATCGCCCAGCGCTACAGCTCGTTGGCAGCCCTTTTTTCCCTGGCCTGCATTGTTTTTTACATCCTGGGCCGGCTGGGCCAGGAAAGCTTGCGCTCCAAAAGCTACCAAAAGGGTTTTTTTATCCTGGCTTTTTTTGCAGCGCTCTTGGCTTTTTTGAGCAAGCAAAGCGCGGTCGTGCTGCCAGGGCTGGTACTTCTTGTGGAGTTTTTGCTTTTTTCCAGGTCCAGGGCGCAGTTTAAAAAAATGGCAGTAATCTTGGCTCCGGCAATTATGGCTTTTGCCCTTTTTGTACTCTACAGCGCAGGGGTGTTTGGCCCTGATTGGAGCCTGGGCAGACTCTTGGCTGATATTTCCCAGAGATCCGCCGAGACCCAAGAGGTGAGCAGGTGGATCTACCTCTGCACCCAGTTCGGGGTGATCGTGCAGTACTTGTGGCTCACTGTTCTGCCTGTGGGCCAGAACATAGATCATATGTATCCTTTTGTTTCTGGCTTTTGGGAGGGCTGGACCCCATTTTATTTTTTGCTCTTATTGTCTCTCTTGGCTATTGCTGTCTTCTCCTGGCGATGGCTGCCGGTTCTGGCCCTGGGAATCGGCTGGCTGTTCATCGCCTTGAGCGTGGAATCCGGGGTTATCCCCATCCGGGATGCCATGTTTGAGCACCGCATGTACCTGCCTATGTTCGGTCCGGCCCTGCTGGCCGGCTACCTCTGTTATTATGCAGGATCCAGCCTGCGCAGGCCGGCTCTGGTTGCTGCAGGCCTGGTCCTTGTGCTGGTCCTGCTTAGCAGTGCTACCCTGGCCCGCAACGAACTCTGGCGGGATCCGGTTGCCTTGTGGACGGATTCGGTGCAGAAAAATCCAGAAAATGACAGGGCCTGGAACAATCTGGGCCAGGCCAGACTGGAGCAAGGCAGTCTGGAACAGGCTGCAGAGCATTTGCAAAGGGCCCTGGAGATAAACAGCGACAATCCCAGGGCCAAAGGCAATCTGGGCTATATATATTTCAGGCAGGGCCGGCCGGACAAGGCCTTGCCCCTGCTGGAACAGGCTGCAAAGGCCCTGCCCAGAAGTGCGGATTTTCAGTACAATCTGGGCGTAGCCCTGGGCGCACAAGGAAAATCCAGGCAGGCAGTCAAGCAATACAAAGCAGTCTTGCAGCTCAGGCCTGAATATCAGCAGGCCCGGATGAACCTGGGGGTTGAGCTGGCCAGGATGGGCAGGCTTCAGGAGGCAGCTGGCCATCTGCAGCAGGTAGTGGAGCAGGACAAAGACAATTTTGACGTACTCAGGAACCTGGGCATGATCCGCCTGCAACTAAAGGAATTGGAAGAAGCCCGGGATCTGATGCAAAGGGCCCTGGAGATCAGGCCCAAAGACCCGCAAGTTCTGACCTACCTGGGTATCACCCATTACTCCCAGGGCAACTATGCCCAGGCTATGGACCATCTGGTGCATGCCCTGAATATCAAGCCCAACAACCAGCTAGCCAGGCAGTATGTGCAGCATGTATTGCAGGGTTTGCAGGAGCATGGCAGAAAAAGTCTGCCTTTAAACCAGGAATGAGTTATGTTCAAAGATGAGAAAAACATGCAGATCAGTGAGCTGATCCATGACTCCCACCAGGTATTGTCCCAGGGCTATGGTCATCTGGACATTCAAGGCCTGGTTCCCAAAAATACTCTGGAAGACTGGAACTATCAAAAAAACGTGCAGCAGCCCATTGCCAGACTGGTGACCAGGCATCTGCACAAAAGTGCATTTGTCATGTTGGATGCAGGCTGCGGCAACGGACAGCTGCTGCACCTTTATACAAGGCTGGGGGCAAAGACTATCTACGGGATTGATTTTGGCCTGGCCATGCTGAAAAAGGCCCTGGAACGGGCCAGGCTGAACAAGATATCCTTTGTGCCCCTCAAGGGAAATCTGGAAGATCTGGGCTGTATTAAGCCTGCGAGTCTTGATCT
>CAZLUR010000073.1:0-12230 GCA_964562725.1 uncultured Desulfohalobiaceae bacterium
CCTGCGAATGACGCTGCATTCGTATAAACATAGTGACTACATGGACCAACTGGCAATTTCCATGGTGGGCATCTTTCAATCCACAAGATTGACCAGGCTTGGCCTGGCATACCTGATTAACACATAGAATATTATCATCCCTGCCACCGTCCCACCCTTAATGGTTTCTAGAGTTTCACCCGGACATTCAAAAGCTCGATGAGATCTTCCAGTCTTTGTATGCGCATGATCTTGCCCACGGATTGAGGGTCCTCCGGGGACGCGGAAATGGAGATCCGCTTCGGATCTTCTGCGAATTCCCTAAGCCGCTCCAGGGAATCCCTTGCAAACTCGGAGTCTGCCACCCTAACCTCCCTCTCGATGCCGGAGGTGAGTTCCCTTCTGAGCTCCTCCCAGCTCATTCCTTCCTGCTTTGCTGCGTACTCCATGACCCTGGGCAGGAAGGAATCGTCCTCATAGCCAATCTGCAGATCGCTAACCAATATCCAGGGCCAGGAAAATAACAGGGAGCCCAAATTGTCCTTGTCCAGCACGATCTCTTTCAAGTCCACGCTCATGCCCAGTTCTCCCAGCTCGTCCATCCCGAGGCTCAGGTTGTGGAGCGAAAGGTGCTTTTCCTTCCTGTCGTAGTCAAATTCCAATTTCAGATTAACGCGCATCACGCCTTCGTAGTCAAGCGCCCGCATGATCTGCCTAGCTGGTGGCTCCATATCCTCTATGTCCATCTCAATCCCCTGAAAGGATACAAAGAGGCTTTTGGGCGCCTCTTCCTGGTCAAAGCCGGAGCCGCTAGCCTCGATCCGGTCCACCCTTATCTCCTCCTGCACCCCCTGGACCTTACTTCCGACAGCGGGAACGATCCTTACTGCGTTGACGACCGCGGAGCTGCCAAAGACCTTGCCCTTCACGTTGCCGTACTCTACTTGCACAAACCGTGAGACCTTTTCGACCGCCTTATCCACCTCGGATCTGGCCTTGCTGTTTGCGTATACCTTTATGCCCATGACCAGTATAATCAGCGCCACCACGCCCACCAAAAGGACCCTGTTGCGACTCATCTTTACCTCCGCTTCTTTTTAGACCGCCCGCTTCATGGCCTGGGCTCTTTTCCAAAGCTTCCTTTATCAGCTCTCTCAAATGCACAACGCTATGCTCAGACGTCGCTTTAGCTGTCTGCTGGAGCTAATGGTTATGCCGAGTTACTCATAGTGAGCCCACATTCGAATAACCTTGACCGCTTTTTCATTCTCAAGAATTTGATAAACCAAACGATGCTGTATGTTAATACGCCGGGAATAGGCTTCCTTTAAGTCGCCTATAAGCTTTTCGTAGGGAGGTGGTATCTGATATGGATTTTCCCGCAGGATTTCCAACAATGCCTCAGCATTGGATCGCAATCCAGCATCTGATATTTTTTTAGCGTCCTTGCGAGCTTGTTTTGTGAAAACGACTCGCCACATTACCAAACGATAGCCTCAGAGCATTCTTCAATCGGGGTGGCTAATCCTTCACGGATAGATTCACGCATTCCGGGAATATTCAGCAGATAAAGAGTTTCCTGGATGGAACGCCAGTCATCCTCGGAAATTAAAACTGCACTGCCACGTTTTCCCGTGATAATAATCGGCTCGTGAACCGAGGCTGCTTCGTCAATCAGCCGATAAAGTTTTGATCTTGCCTCAGTTGCTGTTATGGTGGGCATATTCGATCTCTCCTGCTCATGGTTTTGAATAATCAAACAATACGTTTTAACGTACGTGTTGTCAAGAGGAAAAATTATAGCATCACGGTCTACTCACCTGCCAGTGTGGAGCGAGAGCGAACCACTAATCAGCATAAAGCAGCAAGGTGCGGCATTGAATATTAAAACAATGACTTGATTTTAGTGTTGTTTTGCTTTTTTTACTCATGCTTCAAACTTGAAAAATTCGGTTTGCTGATTGGCGAGAATTGCCTTCAGGCCAAAAAAGGAATAGACTGCTTCATGATGAATATCGGACGAATGAACACCTTTTCCGTGGTCAAACTCGTTGACTTCGGCGCATACCTGGACGGCGCAGAGCTAGGCGAAATCCTCCTGCCCTCACGGGAAGTGCCTGAAGGCTGCCAAGCGGGTGATCAGGTACAGGCCTTTCTCTACAATGATTCCAGGGATCGCTTGATTGCCACAACCAAGATGCCCCTCGCCCAAGTTGGTGACCTGGCCCTACTCAAAGTGATTGACGTCAATCCAGTTGGGGCTTTCCTGGACTGGGGTCTGCCTAAAGATCTTCTCGTTCCTAAGAACCAACAGCTGAAACCTATGCATAAGGGGCGGAGTTACCTGGTCTATGTGGCCTTGGATACGTCCAGACGCCGGATTTTTGCCTCCACTAAGCTGGAACGTTTTTTCAGCGCCCGTCAGGTTGATGTTCAGGAAGGGGAGCTGGTGGATCTAGTCATTACCCACCGCTCCGATGTCGGCTACAGGGCAGTTGTCAACAAAGTTTGCTTCGGCCTGCTCTATGAGAATGAAGTCTATGAGCAGCTCAAAGCTGGACAGCAGATCAGGGGATTTGTCAAGTCACTGCGATCGGATGGGAAAGTTGATCTCAGCCTTCAGAAACCGGGCTACGACAAGGTTCTCGAGGCCAAGGAAATCATTGTGCGTGTTCTGGAGAACAATGGCGGTGTGCTCAAGGTTACTGACAAGAGCTCCCCGGAGCGCATCCACGGCCTCTTCGGCTTCAGCAAAAAGACCTACAAACAGGCTGTGGGTGCCTTATACAAGGCTCGGCGAATCAGGATCAAGCCCGAGGGCTTGTTCTTGACCACAAAGGCTGATTAAGTACAGTATAAGAGCCCTCCTATGCTCAGTTTCGCAACATAATTCAACTTACAAGATAATGTTTCCGTTCCCGGTCCCCTTACCGATCATTTTTTGTAACCGCAGTGCGTGGCTGTTAGGTGCCCCTGTCAGCGAAGCCGGCTGACTTATAGACCGGTGTTGAACACTGCAGTCTCACCTGCCTTAATTTCCAGACCTTGCCCCACTGGGAGAGGTTCTGTCATGCCTTCAAGCTCAACCAGAAGATTATAGGTCCCTGGCTGTACCGGGAATGCATACCATAGTGGGTAAGCGTTGTCCCAGCTTCGCTGCACGCGCAGTATCGATTCACCATTTTCTGGGTCTACAAGTTCCCAGGCCTGGACGCCTTCTACTTCTTCCAATTGCACGCCACTGTCCAGTGTCACTGTTGTTGTTTTCCCTGAATCCACCTTCAGTCCAGAAGCAACAGATACCGGTTTTTCATTCTTCATGTATATGAACTGCAGATTATACGTGCTTTCGGGTACGGATCGCGACCTGAACATGTAGTAGTTGTTATCGGAATTGTGGTGTTTGAGCCATGTCTTGCCTTGTATTTCATCGACAATGACCACGCCGTCGATGGCTTTAGTCAATGAGTCCGGAATATTGATAGCCAGTGCCCCCAAGGGGATTGTCGTGGTTTCTCCACCGAAGACTTCATAGGTGCCGATAGTTACTGGATCAGGGTCACGATAGTTGGGATTGGCAAACAAGAGCACAACAGTATATTCACCAGCAGGCAGAGAATGTGTGCCGGCCACATCTTCTGTCTTTTTAAGCATTTTTTCATCGCTGGTACGAATGATCTGCATTCCTGCAAGAGATTTCTCTGTACCTTCAAGCAATTGCAATGTGAGCTTACCAAGCCCAGTACTCTTTTTCACCGTTTTTGTTTTGGCTTTTTCTACCTTCTCTTCAACCCCTTTTTTTACTGTCTGCAAAGCGCTGAGCAAGGATGCAGCGTCATTTGCAGCAAAGAACTGACCCTCACCGGCTTCGGCCAGACACTTGAGTTGCTTGAGTCCTTTATCGTCTACATCAAAGCCCACTACGTGCAATACGAATTTGATCCCGCTTTTCTTCAGCTTCTGCACCAGGCCGCATGGATCATTGTGGCACGTCTCAACGCCGTCGCTGACGAGTATAATGGTGGTCTCGTTTTCTTTTGTTTTCAACGTCTCAACCACTTTTTCCACACTGGCAGCAATGGGCGTCTTGCCTTTGGGCGAGATTGATCTAACTGTCTCAAGCAGAGCCTCTCTATCAGTGCTGCCAGAAGGAATCAGGATTTCAACGTCTTCACAATCGCCTTTATAGCGATGTCCATACGCCGTCAGGCCAAAACGGACCTCTTCAGGCAATTCAGGAACAATGGACGCCATGACCTCTTTTGCAGCTTCAATCTTTCGTTGCTCACCGGCCATCCCCCACATGGAACCGGAACCATCAAGGATGAACATGACCTCGGGAAAGCTGCCCTTTTCAGCCACGGCGTTGCCCGTAAAAAGGCAGGTAAAACAAATTGCCAGAATCGTCAGGCAAATGCTCATAGTCTTCATAACCCCTCCCCTTATTTGTGATTCCTAGTGTTCGAGATCAGCTAGAATGTCAACTAAAAACGCTCATGTGGCACATGGACCAAGGCTCCGACCAAGAGCAAGGCATCCATATCCATTTCCTGAAAATCAAAGCCCTCAAAATCAGCTTCGATCACCTGCAGTCCTGTATGCCGGCGGGCCAAATCAAACAGAGCCTGGGAACTGTCCAGGCCAATGCAGTAATATCCTCTATTTTGCAGTCACAGCATATCCCGGCCCGCCCCGCACCCAATATCCAGAATACCTACACCTGGGGGCAAATATTTGATCAGAAGATAACTAAGCGGTGCCTAATTTCACACGAGGAAGCTGTCCATAAAGACGTTGTGTGTTCTCAGAAACCGTCTCCCTGACCTCCTGCTCTGGGATGTTTTTTATTTCTGCTATTGCCTTTAGGCAAACCAGCAGGTTGGAAGGCTCGTTTCGCTCCTCGGGGTCCGGTCCAAGCACAGGGGCGTCCGTTTCCAAGAGCAGACAAGAGAGGGGCAGCTGCTTCAAGAGCTTTTGCTTTTGCCTGGAGCGAACAACAGATGGCGGAACGGAAAAGAAAAACCCGGCCTCCACAGCTGGTCCAGCCGACCCGGCTTTGCCGTCAAAGGCATGCATCTGTACCTTATCCGCTCCGAGATTACAGAGAAGCTCTATAGCCTGCCGCCCGGCCGAGCGGGAGTGGACATTCAAAGGCAGATCCAGCTCCCTGGAAAGGTGGATGAATCCGGTGAAAACCTCCTGCTGGAGCTCTTTGTCTTCCTCGGTCTGGGCCAATCGAAAATCCAGCCCCACTTCTCCGATGGCCCACAGATTTCCGCATTGCCTGCGGATAAATTCCTGCATCTCATGGGCCAAGGTCAGATCGGCATATTCAGGGTACAGCCCGGCAGCCGGAAGGACACCCGGATACTGCCTGGCCAGCTCCATGTTTCTGATCGCCTCCTCCATGGTTTCGGCCACTGCGATCAAAGCCCCTACTCCGCTCTGCCCGGCCCTGAAGAGGACGTCCTGGATATCCTCTTTAAACTCTGGTGCACAAAGATGTAGGTGCGTATCGGTCAGCATATGAGCCACCATAATTTACGCCTGTGAGTGGGGTCGAGGAGGTTTACTCCATGAAACCTAGTCCCTTGACGCTTGACCTAAATTAAGGCTAAGTTTGTTAGACATAGTTTACTTTTGTAGTTTAATAAAGTTTTATTCAAAGCACAAATACTTGCCCAGCTATCTTTGCCCCCGGAGATGCTGGCACGGCAAGGTTATAACTCGGTAAAGGGCACTTTATGGCCACACTGATGTCGATAATTGAATGCATTCTGGCCAATTTTGCCGTGGACGCCATTTATTTGTACGGTTCCCGGGCAAAGGGCAACCCCAGCGATGCCAGCGATTGGGATCTGGCTGTCCTTTTTGCACGGTATGAGCACGAGCCATTGGAACGGATGCTCCGAGCACAACGCGTTGAAGAAGTGCTTGAACGAGAGCTGCACATGTACAATCAGATCTCTGTTGTCGACCTGGAAAGTGTGCCGCCCTCATTGCAAATGAACATCATTATGGGGCGACGGGTATATGACCGTCTGGTCCCGCATGTGCGTAAAGTGGAATATTCGATTCTTTCCAAACTGGAAAAGGACTATATCCATGCCTGAACGTGACGAGCTCTATGAGCAGGAAATTCAACAGCATGTTGTCAAAATGGTCAAGATACTTGAAAGTTATGAAAATAAAGAGCACTTTTCTGACATTGATATCCTAGCCATAGAGCGGGCTTTGCAGATCTTGATCGAATCGTTGATCGGATTTTGCAGGTATGTTGCCGATACTTGTTTTGAGATCAAAGTGTCCAGGAGCCGAGAAGCTGTAGAAGCTATGAAGAAAATGGAGCTCATTACTCCGCAGGAATACAGAACCGTACAAAATATGATTGGCTGTCGGAATATACTTGTTCATGATTATCTTAAGGTTGACGATACCATCATCATGGCGATTGTGCGAAAAAAAGAATATGATCTTGTTGCTAAGATTTTTCAAAAAATATTAGCGTATGTACAGGAGAATTGATCCAGTGCACTTTCTAGTATTTAATACTGCGGCCAGGTTACCACATGTCCATTAGCCATCGCCAAAGGCGTGTGATAAACTTTTATTTTGGCTTCCGGCCAAAACAAAAATGCTTTTTCTTAATCCATCTCTTAATCCTGTTAATCCTGCTTGCCCCATGAGATCTCTTCCATTTCATTAGGGTCAAAAAACTCTTTTCTTATTTGGGTTGCCGGCACGGCCCGCCTTAGATTTATAAGCGATTTTTTTACCCTGCTTTGCATAGGCAATTTCAAGCTTGGATTCAACAGATCTTCCCAACACTAGCAGTTCCGGCTGATCCATTTCAAACAACCTGAGTAGTCTTTTCTCGGTGTCCTCATGCTGTTCCAGACTGCCGTCTGACATTATATGCAAAACTTTTATCCAATTCTTGAGATGCCTGGAGATAAGAATTGTCCTGTGACAGGTCAAAGGATCTTTTTCAGCGCACATCAGGAGCACCGTATTATTTCTGCTCAGTCCTTCCAGCCGGTTTATGCCTGCATGGAAGAGATGATGCCCGGCAATCCTGTCATAATCGGCCCGGCCTTCAATATAAACTGAATCGTCTTCAAACCTGGCCCCAAGTTCCCTGCCCAGAAAAACATACTGGATGCCCTTCTCAGGCATGACCTTCTTCAGGTTTTTGTAGTTATATTCAGGCCTGTAGGCACTGTAGGGCTGGGAGCGGACATCAACCAAGGCGGTGATATAATATTTTTCCAGAATACTCAGAAAGCCTTCAAGAGTATGTGGGGAGTAACCGATGGTATATAAGGTGGGCTTAATATGTTCCATAGTTATTTTACTCAGAGGTTTCCAGGCCCAAGCTGTTCAACCTTCTTTTTGACTGCTTCATCTCCTTTAAACCAGTATATGTGCAAATATCAGTATCTGAATTAATAAATACTGTCTTGCTGCCAGCGCTGAAGCAGGAATCTGACCAGAACCGGGGAAACCAAACAGGTGATCGCACTTACCACTACCATAGCCCCGAACAGAGCCTGGTCCACTGCCCAATCACCCAGCTGCATTCCTTTGTGCATGATAACCAGGGCAATCTCTGCCCTGGGAACCATGCTTACCCCGATTAAAAGTCCGCTTTGCACGCCGTTCATCACAGACAGGGGCACGCCATTGGCCACAACCTTAACTGCAATTGCTGTAAGGGCCAGAACAATCCCCATGCCTAAACTTGAGGCCACTGAACCACCCAGCTGGAGCTGATAGCCAATACCCACAAAGAAAAACGGGCTGAAGAAATCATAAATCGGGACAAATGCGTTATCCAAGGAGATGCACTTGGGATCCCGGCTGAAAACCAATCCAGCAAAAAAGGCCCCAATGGCTAGTGAAAATCCCAACATTCCTGCCAGAGCAGCGATAATAAATCCGAAGCCGACAATAGTCAGCATGGAATCCGGCTTACTTTCGATCTTGCCTAGAAAACTGGTGATTGGCCGTTCCAGGAACACGGCAAACAGATAGCAAAATGCCCCAAACAGGGTCATCTTCACAGCAAAGCCCAGACCAGCAGTGAGCAGAGCAGAAGCAACAGACTCTGATCCTCCGGACTGGAGCACAGGAACCACAGTGAACACCAGGGCCATGAGAATAACCGCGGTCACGTCGTCCAGTTCAGCCAGGTCCACAAGCAAGGCCCCGTTTGCCGACTGCAGGAGGTTTTGCTCCTCCCAGACCTTGACCGAAACCCCCACACTGGTAGCGGTAAATGCCGTCCCCAGGATCAAACCAGAAATAATTCCATAGTCCAGGAGATAAGCAGTGAGGTAATAACCTGCCAGCCCTGCTGCCAGGATGTTCAACATCCAGGCCAGGCTTGCATTCCGCAGCTGCCTGCGCAATATTGTGATATCGCTTTTCAGTCCCACCCGGAAAAGAAGAGTGACCAAGCCCAGTTGGGAAACCAGGTGAATCACCTGCTGCCCAGCAGCAAATACTTGCCAGGTGTCACTGAACCAGCGCAAACAAATACCCAGGAGCATGTAGCCCACTAAGGGAGGAAAAACAGTGCGATCCAGGCCTCCCTTGACCAGCATGGTCAAAACAACCACACCGCCAGTGAGCAAAACCAGGTTGGAAATGTCCCCATTAGGCTGCATTATGGCAACTACTTAACATTTGGGTTGGGCACGCCAGGGCGTGCTGGAAGGATCAACACGCTCACCTCAGCCATCGCTAAAAGGTGTTTTATGCGCATATTGTCCAATCATCCCAGGCACTCCGGGATCTTCCTGGCGACTATACGCATATGGCCTTTTTCCTGCTCTGCCAGGGTCAAAAGCCCCTGGGCAGCTTCCTGGTCCCTCAGGGTATCAGCCAGATGGCGGTACAGGTCATAGGCCTGGCTCTCGATCTCCAGGGCCACCTCTGCCAGGGCCAGGCATCTCCCCTGATCATAGGCCTGCAGCCCATCCAGCAGTTCCTGCAGTGAGCGCCCGCCTTCCACAGTCTCTCCAGACAGGCCATCGAAAAGCTCAGCAAAGGGCTGCTCCGGTGCGTGATACTTTTTAAGCAGATTGTAAACGCTGCGGGCATGGGCCCGTTCCATATCTTGGATATCGTCCAGCTCAGCTTCCGGCCACCTGGCTGCCAGCTCCTGATAGAAACGAAAAGCCCCTTTCTCCAGATCAATGGCCCGCAGGAGCAACTCCTGCACAGAAGCTCCGGGATCAAAGGCCTCCACTCGGGGATAGTCAGGCAGGGCCACCCCGGACCAGGCCAGGATCCCGCCCTGCAGGTTGTAGATCCCGGACGTAGCATCCTGCAGCGCATCTGCGGTAAGCTCGGCTGCACTCTGGGAGCGGCGGCCGCTGCGGCAGTAGAAAATCAGATCCTGCCCAGGATTCAGCTGGGAAAGGTGCTGTTCAAACTCCGGCAAAGGCAGGTTCAGGGCCCCGGGTATGTGCTCCTGGGTATATTCCTCAGGCTGGCGGACATCCACCAGGGTGTAGGCTTTCTCCTTGTGCCTGGAGCGGTATTCAGAGAAATCTTCCGGGGATATGGTTTGGACTGCTCTGGTACCCATGCTCACCTCCTGGGTTAGATATTCCATTGTTGAAGATAAGAGCTGTTCTCAAACTCTAAATTTAAATCATATAAGACCTCAGTACCGGGATGTCACTAGCTGCAAAGATTCGTCCAGTGGGTGAGAAATACATAAGGGTAGTCTTGGAAGAATATTCTATTTTTGCGGTAGCATTTCTGAAAAGCTGGATCTTCATAAATTTCATGCTCCTTTTGTAATTGAATCCATCTACAGGACCCAAAAAAGCCAGCCCGGGTAAGGCAGGATATAGCGGGATACTGGCAACATAACTAAACTGGCAACATAATATCCCCATGCATGTCATTTGTTGCTAGTTATTTGTCCTCAAGGTACTCCCAGGCAATCTTTTCCCGCACTTCATCAATGATAAACCTTACGCCCAGGCTGTCAGACGGGTTCAGCCAAAGGAGTTGGTGAAATATTTGCTCAGCCTGGTCAAAGTACCCCAGACGCCAGAGACACAATCCATAGCCGTGCATGCAGCGCAGAAACGGGCGGTTATCTACAAAACCCCACGGCAGCGCGTAGGTAAAGTCGTCACGCAAAGACAGCTCGCCTATGCGCAGACCGACCTCGTAATGTCGAATGGCTTGCTGCGGATGGTGGTCAAAGATGAAATTGCCCAGATGCGAATGGGCATCGAGACAGCGCAGGTCAGCTTGGCACAGCTCCATCAAGCTTTTTCTCGCAGCTGCCCACTCACCGGCATCTTTAAGATCGTTGGCCATGGTGATGGGGTCACTGAAAGGATCATCAAGGTCCTGTCCGGGCAGCACCTGTTCCATCTCGAACATGGGACGTGGGCCGTTAGCAATAATCTGCTGAGCCCATTCCTCAATGGGCTCATCTTCTTCTCCCCAGTACTCCTCCTGGGGGTCCCAGATACCCATATCGTGAAGCCCCAGCGGCACTAGATCGAGAGCCTTCACGTCGATTCGAGTCGACTGAATCTCGCCGGAGAGATAAGGGTGACCGCTGAAGCGCCACTGCTTTCGAGGCATTACCGTGGCAATGGACCCAGGCACTAAGTCCCAAAGGCTGCTCGTTCGCAAGGTGATGATCCGGCCACTTCCTAACAGGCGGCATCTGATCGCCCTATCCAAGACAGTGAGAACAACTAGGTCCACTGGCTTGCTTAGGTCGATGTCATCGTCTGATGCCTTGTGCTGCCTGCGAACCAGGGAAAGTTTCTGCGTGTCGCTTGGGTAAGGATCGAGGCTGATCCATCGCCGGTAGGCAGCAATGTAACGTGCCCCAGCCGATCCTTGCGGTAACACGACATCTGGGACAGCAACCACATATTCATAACCGCCTTCCCGGCGGCATCTTGCCGTCAGACCGCGCCTGGAATTGCCATCGTAGTCCACCGAGATCACTGACACCGGTTCCCCGATGACGAAGCCATCGGCTGGCAGGGCAACATTATCCCCGAAGGCTTTGTGAAATGCCCAGAGCTGCTCATCATCTCCATAAGCGTCAACGGTGATCTCCGCGATCATCTCATCCAGGGCTTCGAGCTCATAATCTGCTTTCGAGCTTTGGGAGCTCATTGTTCCTCCTCCTTCCAGTCCAATCTAGGTTGAGAAACAGGATCGTATTTGTTCATGTCCAGCCCCAGCCGCCGGGTTTACAATGTCTATCTAAGAGCCTGCCCCTCTACGTCACTGTCGCATAACTGGATGAGCTCGTCCAGGATGATTTGCAGATTTTGATGGTTATCAGTTATCAGGACCTGATTCTGACTCCTGATAACCGTTAACTGCCAGGTGCTTCCTACAGGATAGCCTGGATGGGCAAAGGCAGCCTGGAATGCTTCTGCAGCACACTGCAGGACAGGCAAGTTTCCCTGCTGGGCCTGCGGGTGCAGCCCTGGCACTGGCTGGCCAGATCCATTGCCTCCTGGATCTCCTGTTTCAGCTCCTGGTAGTCCTGGATCTTTTGCTCCACTTTCTGTTTTTGGGCCTGCAGCTGCTCCAGGACCTTGCTGCTGGCCTGGTCTCCTGTGCTGCCCTGCTGCCTGGCCTGGTACACAGCCTGGACCTCCCGTAAGAACAGGCCAGCGGATCTCAGCTTCTGGATAAAATACACAGTATCCGCAGTCTCTGCAGGGAACAGGTAGAAGCCTCCTTTGCTCCTGCCAGCCTCCTGAATCAGGCCCAGCTCCAGGTAGTAGCGCACAGTACGCACCGTGGTGCCTGCCCTTTTGGCCACCTTGCCGATTTGCAGTAGATTTTCCTGTTTCACGATTTCCTTAAACTATACAATTACGTAATTGTCAAGTATAGAAGTGAAGCAGGCTGAATTGACAGCTGAGCTCCTGGCAATGATAATGGGATATATCACTCTCAAGAAATTTTAATTATTCACCACATTCTGTGCTCGAAAGTTGGGAAATGACAAGACCAAGGCCCAGGGGTTCGGCCAACAGAGCGCAAAATGTTTGAGCGAGTTAGAATACGTTCATCAAAACCATGCAATCCTTTTCAACCCTAGAGTCAGCCATGTTCGCACCAAAACTCTGGAGGACCAAAACCAGGATTTTGATTTACGCATTCTTGGGAGCGAGTTTTTTGCGTCCTGTTGGCCGAATCCCCGGGCCACTGGATAAAATGTTGTTACTATAGTGAACATTTAC
>CAZLUR010000074.1:0-12038 GCA_964562725.1 uncultured Desulfohalobiaceae bacterium
AGGTACTCCTGCAGGCGGGGGCAAAACACAAATAGGCTCGCATTGCTACATCATGGCCTACGCCCATATCGCCCATGACTGCAGGCTGGGAGACGAGGTGGTCCTGGCCAATGCAGCTACCCTGGCCGGACATACCCATATCCTGAACAATGCTGTTATAGGAGGTCTTTGCGCAGTGCACCAATTCGTGCGCATTGGAGAATTTGCCTATATTGGAGGCATGACCGGGGTGGCACAGGATGTACCGCCCTTCATGCTGGTGGTCGGAGAAAGGGGCTGGCTGCATGGCCTGAACCATATAGGTCTCAAAAGGCACGGCTTTGATCAGGATCAGCTGCATAGGCTGAAAAAGGCATTCAAGCTGATCTGGAGGTCAGGCCTGCCCAAAGAGCAGGCCATGGAGCAAATAGAATCTGAGTTTGGGCAACACCAAGAAATCCGTCAGCTGTTACAATTTCTGCAAAACACGGCAAGAGGGATCATCAGCACCAAAGGCAGCATACGGAACAATTTCCAAGATGAATAATCCGCCTTGTATGGAAGGCTTGTTCCACCCTTAACCAATTGAACCTTACCTTGCAAAGCATGCACAGCCCAAAGCCCTTAGGCCTGCTGGCTGGAGAAGGCCAGTTTCCACTGCTGGTGGCCCAGGGAGCCAGACTCCAGGGCAGACAGATCATCGCGGTGGGATTCAAAGGACATACCAGAGCAGAACTTATATCCCATGTGCAGCAACTGCTTTGGCTACGCCTGGGCCAGTTGAACAAAATGATATCCTATCTCAAACAACATCAAGTGCAGGAACTGGTCTTGGCCGGAGGAATAAATAAACCCCGGGCCCTGGATATCAGATTGGACTTCAAGGCCACCAGGTTACTGCTGCAGACCTGGAGCAAAAACGACAACGCTTTATTTCAGGCCTTGATCAAAGTCCTGCGTCAGGAGAGCCTGAGCGTGATCTCCCCCTTGATTTTTGTGCCTGAATTGCATACTCCAGCTGGTGTTTTGACTAAACGCAAGCCTGACAAGCAGGAAAAGGCTGATATAGCTTTTGGCTGGTCTCTGGCCAAGAATATAGGTCGCCTGGACATTGGACAATGTCTGGTGGTCAAAAAGCAGATGGTGGTCGCTGTAGAGGCCATGGAAGGCACTAACGCGGCCATACTGCGTGCAGGGGAGTTGGCAGGCAAGGGCTGTGTGGTGCTTAAGGTATTCAAGCCTGGCCAGGAGGAACATATTGACCAGCCAGCAGTAGGAGTGGAAACCATCAAGACCATGCTCCAGGCCCAGGCCAGTTGCCTGGCTATAGAGGCCAGCAAAAGCCTGTTCTTTGATCGTCAAAAAGCTCTCCAACTGGCTGATCAGGAAGGCATATGCGTGCTGGGCAAGCAGGTATGAGTAAGCCAGAAAAAGATAATGCCCTATTCAGAATTGTTGCGTAATGCCCCACCTGGACCTGATCCTTTATAGGCTATCCCTTCCAGATCCATGAGAAAACGTTTTAGCTCTAGGCCGCTGGAGAATCCCACCAAATCCCCTTTTTTGCCCAGCACCCTGTGACAGGGCACCAGCAAAGGCCAAGGATTTTTAGCCATTACCCTGCCCACAGCCCTAGCCGCACCCGGTCTTTGGCACAGGTCTGCAAGTCCTGAATAGGATATATGTTCCCCATTGCGCACCGTGTCTTGCAATTTGCCCAGCACTAGACGGCTGAACCGGGATACGCTGTGCCAGGCCAGCCTGATCTGAGGCGGATCTGGGGCTGCGCCTTTGACATAGCCATATAAAAACTCCCAAACCAGTTTCCCTTCCTGGGATAAAGCAGGAATAAAATTTGAATTTAACTGGGAAAAAAAAAGCTCCAAACGCAACAGTTCCTGTTCCTGCCAATGCAGTTTCAGACCCAGAGGAGGGCAAAATACTTTCTCCAGAACAGCTGGCATATCAACCACTCCCCCTTTAAAACCAGTTTGGGATATTTGCAGGAGCATCCCAGTATTTGCCCTGCCATAGATTATTTTTTGCAAGCAAAACATGGATCTCCTGCAGTAATTCTTGCTTGCGATCCGCCCAGTCCGGGGCCAAAAGTTCCCCGGGGGCCGGATCGGCATTTATTCTATGCAGCACAATATCAGAGCGCAGCAGGGATATGGCCCTGGCCAACCACTGCAAGAAGGTCTCCCTGGATAATGGTTCATAATGGCCTTGTCTCCACCAGCTTTCCAAAACAGCGCCCCTGCAGACATATAGGTTGTGCAGCTTGACCCCGTGCACAGGCAGTTGATTTATAAACTCAATGCTCTTTTTTACATCCTGCAAGACCTCACCTGGCAGGCCCAGGACAAGATGGGCGCAAACCTTGAGGCCCAGACCTGCAGCCTGATCACAGGCCTGCTCAAATACAGCGCTGGAATGTCCTCGATTGATAAGGGCCAGTGTCTTGTCCTGGGCGGATTGCAATCCCAATTCCAGCCAAATGTCCTGCAGCCCAAAATCAGCTAATATCTTTAATTTGTCCTGGTCCACGCAGTCAGGCCTGGTGCCCACGCAAAGCCCCACCAGACCGGGCAGTCCCTGGAGCTGCTCCAGTGCCTGGAGCAGCTTCTCCCTGGGACCGTAAGTGTTGCTGAAGGACTGTAGATAAGCCCAGAACAGCTGGGCCTTATATTTCTTTTGCAGTATGTCTCGCCATTGCATATACTGGGTTCGCAAGTCAATGCCCTGCTCTGCCAGGGCCGTGCCTGATCCGGCAGGATTGCAAAATATGCAACCCTGACCAGACAGGCTGCCGTCCCGGTTTGGGCAGTCAAAACCAGCATCCAGGGGAACCTTCTGCACCCTTTTTTGATAATGTTGCCGCATATATCTGGACAAGGAGTAGAAACGTATTGTATGCATCACAACCAGGCTATAATCCAGGCTTGTTTATAGATTGCAAACCAGATATTTGAGCTTGTAAATTTAGAGCCGAGCTTGTAATAATGCCTTAGGCACGATTTGGTTTTGTCTTTTCCTGTTTTTTGTCTAGCATGCCCCAGATTGTAAAACAAGCAGGACAGGAGCAAGCCAGGCGCAGCTAGTTGCGACGTATTTCCACATTACTTTAGCCTTGCCGCAAGAGAGGTTATATGGCCTATATATTCAGCAGACTTTTGGGGGCGTTTTCTAATGATTTAGCCATTGATCTGGGCACTGCAAATACCTGTGTCTATGTGAAAGGCAAGGGAGTGGTCATCAACGAACCATCGGTGGTGGCTGTAAAAAGAGACAACAAAGGCACAAACAAGGTCTTGTCCGTAGGCAATGAGGCCAAACGCATGCTGGGTAGAACTCCGGGCAACATAGTGGCTGTCCGGCCCATGAAAGACGGGGTGATCGCGGACTTTGAGATTACTGAATCCATGCTGCGCTATTTCATCTCCCAGGTGCACAACAGCAGGAGGCTGGTCAGGCCCAGGATAATAATCTGCGTGCCCACCGGCATCACCCAAGTAGAAAAACGGGCTGTGAAAGAATCTGCACAAAGTGCTGGCGCCAGAGAGGTCTACTTGATTGAGGAGCCCATGGCCGCAGCTATTGGCGCCAATCTGCCTATTACAGAGCCCACTTCAAACATGGTGGTGGATATAGGTGGGGGCACCACAGAAGTGGCTGTAATCTCCCTGGCAGGCATTGTCTACTGCAAGTCAGTCCGGGTGGGTGGAGACAAGATGGACGAATCCATCATGCACCATATTAAACGCAAATATAACCTGCTCATAGGCCTAGGCAATGCGGAAAAGATCAAGCAAAACATAGGGTCTGCCTATCCAGGAGAGTACGACAAGGATAAATTGGAGGTCAAAGGCAGAGATTTGGTCTCGGGCATCCCCCAGCACCTGGAGGTCAACTCAGAAGAGATCAGAACCGCCATTAAGGAAGAGGTGGACAGTATTGTGCATGCGGTGCGCATGGCTTTGGAGCAGACCCCGCCTGAGCTGGCAGCAGACATTGTGGACCGGGGCATAGTTCTTACTGGAGGTGGATCATTGCTGAAGGGGTTGGACCAGTTACTGAGGGAGGAAACCCAACTGCCCATAACCTTAGTGGACGATCCTTTGTCCACAGTGGTGATCGGTTCGGGCAAGGTGCTGGACAATCTGGACATCCTGAAAGAAGTGGCTATTGATTGATTTGCTTTTTACTAATTCCAGAATAATTATCCTTGCCTTTTTGCTTCCGGTTTTTCTTTATCTCTCGCTTTATACCTGGAACTGGAAAACCGGTCACCTGGACTTTGTGGCTGATTATACCGGGCTGGAATTCACCGGCTGGGTCCTGGCCCCTGGCAAATGGCTGCAGGACCAGGTACAGAGCTTTTGGTCCAGGTATATTGACCTGCGGCAGGTTCAGGAAGAGAATGAAAAGCTGCTTAATGAGCTCTCAGAGCTTAAGATACGCTTGAACCAGTTAGAGAGCCAGGCAGCAGAAGCAAAGCGGCTGCGAACTCTGCTTAAACTGCCTGCGACTCCAGACTGGGAATATGAGGCGGCCCGGATCATTGCCCACCGTATAGGACCAAACTCCATCTTGAGGACCTTTTTGATTAACAAGGGATCTCAACAGGGAGTGCAGCAGGACATGCCGGTGATTACCCCGGATGGGGTGGTGGGCCGGGTCTTCAAGCTAAGCCCCAATTATGCTACAGTACTGCTCTTGACTGACCCCAACAGCCATATCCCGGTCCTGAGCAAAACATCGCGTAAAAACGCCATTCTCCAGGGGCAGGGAGCAGGCAAGCCTTTGCAGGTCAAATATATTGCCCGCAATGCACCTCTTTTCTCCAGGGAAACCCTTTTGACTTCTGGGCTGGCCGGCATATTTCCCAAGGGTCTGCCGGTAGCTAAAGTGGAAAGCATTGTCCTTTCTGAACTATCTTTGTTTCAGCAGATTACTGCTGTACCTCTGGTGGACCTGATGAGTCTGGAGGAAGTACTGCTGCTGAAGCAGGTCCAAAAAGTCCCAGATTGAACAGAAAAACCATGAGCAAAGGCATGCCGCCCTTTTTATTCTGGGTAGTCTACACAATAGCTGCCATCTGGCTGCAGGCTTTTTTCCCTGGCTTAGATTTTTTTGCTCCTGCTCTCTTGATCTGTTTGCAGTATCGCCAGCTCCGAATTTTGAGCTGCCTCCTGCTGCCCTGGATAATGATCCAGGAAGGCAGCGGCAGTCTTAATTTCGGATTTTCACTGCTCTCTTACTCGGGTCTGATCCTCTTCTTTTATTTGACCAGGGTCTTTCTGGATACCATGAGTTTCCTGTTTATTCTCTTATTCTCTGTTTTTACCGGGGCCTGGGTTTACTTTGCTCTGCAAATGCTGACCAGTTTGCAGGAACTGCATATTATTCGAGAACAGCTTATCTACCAGTCTTTGCAGAATACATTGATTCTGCCTATACTCTGGCTGGTACTAAATTATTTAAAAAAACGTTTTTGCCCTGCAAACCATGCTTAAGGAACAACAAAATAAAGACATCAAATCCGGTATAATTTTTTTGCAGATTTTGGTTCTGGCCTTGTTCTGTTTGATCGGCTTGCGTCTTTGGTATTTCCAGATCTATAAAGGCCAGGTTTTTGCAGATAAAGCCCAGGACAATATCATCAGACAACAGTCCATACTCGCCCCCAGAGGGCTGATCCGGGACAGGAACGGAGTTATCCTGGCTGAAAATCAGCCGGCTTACGGGCTGGGCATAATCCGGGAAAACTGCGCTGACCCGCAAGCAGCCCTAGAGCAAATCAGCGCTTGGACAGGCCGGGATCTGTCCATTTTGCAGAGAAAATTTGAACAGGACAAAAAAAAGGTCAAGTCCTTTGCCAGTCAGATTCTGCTGCCCAACCTGGATTTTGAGGAGCTGGCCCTGATAGAGTCCCAACTGATGCACTGGCCCTGCCTGAACATAATGCCCAGGCCTTTGCGCTATTATCCTCAGGGAGCCCTGCTTGCCCATGTCCTGGGTTATGTAGCCCAGGCCAACGAAAAAGAACTGCAGGAAAATCCAGACCTGAAGCTTGGGGACAATATCGGCAAGCAGGGAATTGAGCGCATCTATGATCATCTTCTCAGAGGAGATAAGGGCCTAAAACAACTAGAAGTCAATGCCCAAGGCAGGACCCTGGAAGAAAAGGTACTCAAACAGCCTATACCTGGAGAGAACCTCAAGATCAGTATAGATCTGAAGCTGCAAGAATATGCCTGGAATCAGCTCCAGGATCATGCCGGGTCCCTGATTGTCCTAGACCCTGCCCAAGGCGAAATTTTGGCCATGGTCAGCAAGCCCGGGTATGACAATAATCAATTTGTACAAGGCATATCCAAGCCAAAATGGCGCCAACTCCTCTCTGATACCAGCTATCCTTTATTGAACAGGGGCCTGCAAACCACCTATCCACCAGCCTCTGTATTCAAGCTGGTGATGGCTGCCAGCGCACTGGCTCATGAAAAAATCTCCACCAAGGATACTTTCTATTGCCCTGGACATTATAGGGTTGGAAACCGGATTTTTAAATGCTGGAAGGAAGAAGGTCACGGTCATATGGATCTTAAGGAGGCCCTGAAACAATCCTGTGACGTCTATTTTTATAAATTGGGCCAGGAATTGGGAGTAGACCTGATCAGCAGTTTTGCTAAGCAGTACGGTTTTAACTCCCCCACCGGAATAGACCTGCCCAACGAAAACAAGGGCCTGATTCCGGACCAGGACTGGAAGCTGCGCAGATTTGGGGTTAAATGGCAGGGAGGAGATACAGCAAATCTGTCCATAGGACAGGGTTACGCCCAGGTCACTCCTTTACAAATCGCCAGATTTGTAGCGGCCCTGATCAACGGGGGCAAACTTTACAAGCCACAGCTTTTACTGGACAATGAACCTGAAGTTCAAGCCAGGCTTCCCCTTGAAGAGAAGCAGTTGCAGATATTGCGCAAGGCCATGCTGGCCACAGTAGATGAGCCCCATGGCACCGCCTGGAGGTTGCGCACCCCTGGAGTGCAGGTGGGCGCAAAAACAGGCACTGCCCAAGTGATCAAGCTCCTGGAAGGATACAAAGATAAAGAGCAAGAAGAGATACCCTACAAATTCAGGCACCACGCCTGGATGGCCAGCTTTGGGCAACAGGGGGATCAGAGCTATGTTGTGGTGGCCCTGGTGGAACACGGTGGCATGGGCGGTTCAACTGCAGGGCCCATAGTCAAGTCCATTTACGATTATCTGTTCCAGCAGGATGCTTCCCGGCTGCAGATCAAATCCGAAAAAGAGCCCCAGGGGAATTAAAACTTATGGTCCCAATAGATCGCAGGCTTTTCTCTCATTTCAACTGGACGCTCTTTTTCCTGGGGCTGCTTATCTTCTGCCTCGGGGTGCTGAACCTTTATTCTGCCAGTTCCTTGCGCATGGAAAAGGGACTGACTACCATATATTTTTACAAAAAACAGCTCATCTGGGGAGCAGTAGGCTTGATTGGACTTTTTGCCTTTTTGAGTTTTGATTACAGGCATCTCAAGAGTTTAGCTTGGCCCTTGTTCTGGATCAGCTTGATTTTGCTGCTTTGGCTTTTACTGTTTGAGCCAGCCAAATATGGAACCAAACGTTGGATTTCATTGGGTTTTATCACTTTTCAACCCACAGAGCTTGCCAAGTTTAGCGTTATCCTGCTTACTGCCCATTTCCTGGCCAAGATACCCGGAAAACTGGATCTGGCTGCTTTAAGCAAACTGCTGGCCTTGGTGCTGCTGCCCTGCATACTGATTATTCTGCAGCCAGACCTGGGCTCAGGCCTGAATGTATTGCTCATCTTCTCCAGCATGGTCCTGTATAAAGGACTGCAAAAAAACGTATGTTGGTGCCTGGGTCTGTCCTTGCCTGTTTTGGCGCCTCTGGGCTGGTTTCTGTTGCAGGACTACCAGAAAAGACGCATCCTGACCTTTTTCAACCCAGAAGGCGATCCCCTGGGTTCGGGCTATAACATCATCCAGTCCCAGATAGCCATTGGGTCTGGACAATTCTGGGGTAAAGGTTTTTTGGCAGGCACCCAAAGTCAGCTCAGGTTTCTGCCCGAAAAACACACTGACTTTGTGTTGGCTGTCTTTGGTGAGGAATGGGGTTTTATTGGTTGCTTTTTCTTGCTGGCCCTGTTTTGCCTTTTTCTGCAACAGCTTTTGCACAATTTCCAAGATTCCAAGGATAATCTGGGCAGCATTCTCTGTTTGGGGATATTCTTTTACTTCTACTGGCAAATCCTGATCAACATGGCCATGGTACTGGGTCTGGTGCCGGTGGTGGGCATCCCTTTGCCTTTTCTTAGTTATGGGGGCAGTTCCACAGTGCTCAATTTCTGCTTGCTGGGTCTGGCCTTGAACGTATCCATGCGCCGCTTTGTCTTCAAACAATACTGAGCAGCATTCAAGATAGCAGGACAGATCCTGCCTGCTTTTTCGTTTTATAAATGTTTTGCAATAGACCCTCAATTGGCCTGGCCTAGAAACTGGCTTGACTTTTTAAAAGTAATCATTATTATTTTATCTATTGATTTTTTTCAGGCCCGAGTTCAAGTTTAAGATAATGCTAATTAGTTACACATTATGAAATCCTGCAAAATTAAAGGAGATCAAGACATGGCCAAACAATTGGAAATCTACAAATGCAATGTCTGCGGCAACATCGTAGAAGTTATGCATGGCGGGGCTGGTGAACTCGTGTGTTGTGGTCAACCCATGCAATTAATTCAGGCCGGAACTGTAGATGCTTCCAAGGAAAAACATGTTCCAGTGCTGGAAAAGACCGCCCAGGGCTATAAGGCCAAGGTAGGCTCAGTCCCTCATCCCATGGAAGAAAAACACTATATAGAATGGGTGGAACTGATTGCAGACGGCAAGTCCTATAAGCAGTTCCTGCAGCCTGGTCAGCAACCAGAGGCTGAATTCTGCATTCAGGCCGAGCAGGTTACTGCCAGAGAATATTGCAATGTGCACGGACTCTGGGAAGCCAAGACGTAAATCCATAATCCAGACAAGGAGGACAATATGCAAAGATGGGTATGCGGAGTATGCGGGTATGTCTACGACCCTGAAGAAGGAGATCCAGACAACAACATCCCTGCCGGGACAAAGTTTGAGGACCTGCCCCAGGACTGGGTCTGCCCTATCTGTGGTGCCAGCAAGGACGAATTTTCGCCGGAATAAACAATACAATTGGTCCGTCCGCTAACCTGGCGGGCGGACTGCGCTGATTCAGGAAACTGTCTTGTCCAACTCAGATAACCCATTGCCAAGCAGCAGGCTGATCAAAGACCAACTGCACCAAATCCTGCAGGAACAGGAATGGCATCAAATAATTGCTTTTTTGGATAATATCCCAGCCCGAAGACTGATCTCCCCCCTGTTTAGCACCTTATGTTCAAAGTCAGAGCAAGCACGCTGGCGCGGAATTTCCTGCTTGGGCCTGGTCACGACCAGGCTGATACAGGAACAGGGCCTGGAAGCTGCCAGAGTTGTCATGCGCAGGCTCATTTGGAGTCTAAACGACGAATCCGGGGGGATCGGCTGGGGAGCACCGGAAGCCATGGGCGAGATCATGGCCAACTCCGGGCAAATGGCTTTAGAATACCATAGGATATTGATTTCCTATATTCAGCCCGAGGCCAGGGCATGCAATTATCTTGAATACGAACCTTTGCGCCAGGGCGCGTATTGGGGGCTGGCCAGACTATCCCAGACAAAGGCAGAAATGCTTTTGCCTTACAAACAAGGCCTAGTGGAGAATCTGCTCAGGGAAGATCATCCTTTTATCCTGGCCTGCGGTAGCCTGCTTATGGGTTATCTGGGGCCAGACAGGCAGCAGGCCAGGGCCCTTATTTGCAAGATTGGTGACAATCATGTCCAGTTGAATATTTACTGGGAACATAAACTATTGACCAGAACCCTGCAAAATGTGGCTCAGGAGGCCCTGGGCCTTAAGACTGGGCTAAGCAGCTGTATGTAGGTCAAAGCCAGCTCACTTTTGCTGCCCTGATAGTGCGGCCTGTATCCAGTCTTGGAATCCCTTTGTACTAAATAGGCAGGGACCGAAACCCACCTCCAGCTCAACTGTCCACAGTCTGCTGGAAGCAAAGGTTTCCAGCTTTACGGCATCCTTGGGTGTACAGACTATAGCGGCATCATTTTGTCTGGCCCTGGTCTCGATCCTTTGCCATATACTCTGAGAATAACTGGCATGGTCCCGGAAGGCAAAGTGCTCCAGTGCAGCCCTTTGCAGATATTCGGCAATGTCCTTTTGTACAGCTTGAGGATCGCCTACTGCGCTGACCAATACATAGTTTTGATTCCAGGTCTGGCTGTTTGCCCTGCAACCGTCCATTAGGCGCAGCAGATTCTTGATGCGCAATGCAAAACTGAAAACAGGCCTGTTCAAATGACCCAGCCTGTCAATGATATCCGGGAGCAGCGATTGAAAGTCTTGACCTTTTATCTTGATTAAAAAGGCAGAGGCCCGCCTTAGTGCTGAGGCATCTTCCCTCCAGGAACCTGCTGGGATTACACGATTCCATTCCTGCTGCAGGTCAATGGTCCGGAGCAAAACCAAGTCCAAATCCCGCTGCACTGCCATATGCTGGAATCCATCATCCATTATGTAGATGTCTGGTGGCATGTGCCTGGCAATCCATCTGCCTGCCCTGTGCCGCTTGGGATCCACCAAAATGCTGGCCTGCGGACACTGCCTGGCCATGAGCAATGCTTCATCTCCGCACTCAGTAGGCAGAGTATCCATGGTCACCAACAAAGGAGGATTATGCGCATGACCTTGATAGCCCCGGCTCAGAAGGGCAGGCTGCAGGCCATGCTTTAAGGCCCATTGTAAAAGCCAGACACAAAGAGGGGTCTTGCCGCTGCCGCCCCAGCTGATATTGCCCACGGAAATGCATGGGGCTGGAGGGCGCCAGGAATGGATCCAACCTGTTTTGTAGGCGGCATTACGCAGGTTCATGCCAGCAGCGTATATTACCGAACAGGGCCTAAGCAAAGGGCTCAGTCTGTCTTGCCAGCGCTCCAGATTTAGTCTCGTTTGGATCATGATAGATTTTTGGGACGTCCTCATCTAGGACAAATCCAACTGCATTCCTGCAGGCTTTAAAATTCACAGCCCTAAATACCGCCTTGACATTGTGCACAAACTGCACATTATAGGTCTACAAGGGCCAAGGCATGGCCTGGACTTGATCAGTACGCTGCCGGGCAAAAAAACTTAAAAGGGGTCGATTCCATGATTATGTATGATTTCCAGTGTAATGACTGCGGTCTGCAATTTGAAGAGCTGTTGCGCAGCATGCATGAATGCAGTAATTTAGCCTGTCCTAGCTGCCGGGGCAAGCAAATCGCCAAACTGCCCTCTGCGGCCAAAGGCAGAACCTCCAGCGCAGAACCAAGCTCAAGCCCTGTCCTTTCCGGATGCAGTCCAAGTGCAGGCTTTTCCTGAGCCTAGAACAAATACCTTCCGGTCCAGGAAGGCCTTGTCCAGGTCTTGATCATGAGTTTTGGTAACCTGTTCTAACTTGTTCTGCAACAAAAGGCAGAAACAAGATATTATCAATGCATTCTGCTAATCAAAATATCCTTGACTGCAGCCTGCAGGAATTGCAAAAAGTCCTGCTCCAAATGGGTGAACCAGCTTTTCGGGCCAAACAGCTCTGGCACTGGATCTGGCAAAAAAATTGCTGCAGCTTCCAGGAAATGAGCAATATCAGCAAAGGGTTGCGGGAGCGCCTGACTTCCGAATATCGCTTGCAGCCCCCTGAAGTGCAGGAATGCCAGCATAGTCAAGACGGAACTGTCAAGTTTCTGTTACGCTTGGCAGACCAGAATCTGATCGAGAGCGTGCTTATTCCTGAGCAGAGTCACTACACTCTTTGCATCTCCTCCCAGGTAGGCTGCAGTTTGGGTTGCACCTTTTGCAGCACTGGTCTGATTGGTTTTCAGCGCAACTTGAGTTCCGGAGAGATACTGGGT
>CAZLUR010000075.1:0-11889 GCA_964562725.1 uncultured Desulfohalobiaceae bacterium
TTACTCAGCTGGATCAGGATGGCTTGCACATCCTGTTTATTATCTATAAACACATCCCGACTCAGGATGGGGATGGAGATTTCACGGGCCAAAGACTTGACCCGGCTATTGGAAGTGGTCAGGCTATCCATATAGAAAAGTCTATTTTGCTTCAGCTCCTGCAGTACAACACGCATACCCTGCAAATCAGCGCTAAATCTGGAGCCCATGTGGTTGTTCACCCCTATAGACCCGGGTACCTGTTCCAGGTTCCCCTGGACTATCTTTCTAATCAGCTGAGGTTGCATGCTTACAAACAAAGCCCCTGGTCCGGGATCTATTTCTGGATAGCCCTCAGGCTCCATAGGCAGGTGCAGCAGAACATCCAAACCCTGCTCCTTGGCCAATTGTGCAGTCTCCTTGCTTTTTGCTTGAAAAGGCAAAACAGAAAAGGTCACATTATCTCCCAGGGTCTCTATCAGCTGCCTGGCCTGCAGCAAGCTTTGGCCCAGATCGTCCACCACCAGAGCTAATCTGCCTTGAATGGGCTCAGGTAAAGTCTCAGGGCTGTAATCATCAAAAAGCAATCTGTGGGTGAGCAGGCCCAGGACAAAAATTTCAAACCCTCCAGAATCAGAGGACAATTCTGAAACCTGCACATCCTGCAGCCATTTTCGTTTATACTCTTGAAATGCCTGCAGAAATTTTTTCCGTTCATGCTTTTCCAGACTGAGCACCAGTGTCTGGCGCGGAGCTGGGATTTCTTGCTCCTGATTCTGTGTATCCAGGCTTACCTGCTGAAGCCTGGCAGGATCCACTTCAGCCTGGACTAAACTTTGCAGCAGGGCCAGATCCACTTGTTTTAGAGTTGATTCCAGATCTGGTTTAGACTTTAGATCCGAATCTACAGGGCCATTGTCAAACACTTTTTCCCGGAACCGGTTTTGCTCCTGCAACAAAGTGGGCTGAGATGCAGGCTCTATCTGTGCCTCAGACCCTGACTTGGATTGCAAATTCAAGACCACTGTCAATACAATAAGGCTGAATAAAGCCCCTAGCAGAAAAATAAAAAAAATAAAGCCAAAACGGGCCAACTGGAAGGATTTGGCGGAATTCTTGGCTACGCTCTTTTTGCTGCCGGTCTCGCCTTTAGCAGTCCCAGGGTTCTTCCTGGCTTGCTTACTACTCTTCTTCTGAGCCATTTAGATTGATCTTTTGCTCATCTTGCATTCCTCAACCAACACCTCTATTGTAACTGCTTGATCACAGGCAGGCTTTTGACCAGCTGCAGGGCCATACGCAACTGATTGTCCCGCCAGAGCATTTCCCGAGCCTCTTCGTCTTGTCCATCTTCCAGGCCCTCTTTTTGCAACTGGCCGTTATCCAAATGCCCCTCCAGATCTTTTTCCCGCAGGACATGAAAAGGATGCCTGGCAAGCTCCTGTTCACCATTACCCGGGGCAATAAAAGGCACTTCCAGATCTGGTATAATGCCTTCGGCCTGGATGGACCTGTCATTTGGAGTATAATAACGGGCCGTGGTTAATTTGATCCCGGAACCGTCCGCCAAGGGAATCACTGTTTGCACCGAGCCCTTGCCAAAACTCTGTTCGCCAATGACCAAAGCCCGTTTGTGGTCCTGCAGGGCACCGGCCACAATCTCCGACCCAGAAGCAGTACCTGCATTGATCAAGAGCACCATAGGCGTTTGCACGTCCAGTTCATCTTCTTTTGCAGAAAAGCTCATCTGGGCTTTATCCATCTTGCCCTTGGTATAGACTATCTCGCCTTGCTCAAGAAACATATCAGCCACGGACACTGCCTGGTCTAAAACCCCTCCGGGATTATTACGCAAATCCAAGACCAATCCCTGTAGCTCGCTGGTATTTTTCAGGGCATCTTTTAGTTCCTGCGTGGTCCTGTCATTAAAATTTGTTATGCGCACATACTGGTAACCTGTTTCCAACGTCTGGCTTTTGACGCTGTGCATAGGAATCAAATCGCGCTTTATGGTTACTTTTTCCGGAGAAGTGGCGCCTTGAGGCAAGACAGTCAGTTCCACCTCGGTCCCCTTGGGACCCCGAATCTTGTGTACTGCGTCCATAATGGAGATATCTTGAGTAGCCTGGCCATCAATCTCCAGAATCACATCACCGGCCTGCAGTCCTGCCTCAAAAGCTGGAGTATCTTCAATGGGTGAGACCACTGTTAATCTATTGTTCTGTACAGTGATCTCGATGCCTACACCGGTAAATTCACCAGTGGTCTCCATTTGCATATCCTGGAAGGCATCCTTGTCCAGAAATGCAGAATGCGGATCCAGATTCTTGAGCATGCCTTGGATTGCACCTTGAATAAGCTCGCTTCTATCAACCTCTTGTACATAGGTGTTCTCAATCAGATCGATAATCTGACTAAACTGCTTCAAGGATTTATAGTGTTCATCCTGAGCCAAAGAACTGGCAGGAGTAACAGCTAAAACCAAAAGCAACAGAATTATTCCCAAATAATTTGTCCAGCGCATAAAATTCTCCAGGTTATTTTTATTGATCTCGGACATTACAATGCCTTGGAAACCAATGTTTGTTGTTTGCCATCAGTGTATATATAGTTTCTGTATTCTTTAGCCCGAGCTGACCAGCCAGGATTCTGGATTTATTGGTTTTTGGCCCAACCTGAGCTCAAAATATAGGCCTGGACCTTTGGTCTTGGGATAAAATCCTGCCTGACCTACAATCTCTCCTTTTTCCACATCTTGACCTACTTGCACCAGGCTACGGGATAAAAAGGCGTACAAGGTATAATATTCATCACCATGAAACAGGATGACCACCTGGCCGTATCCACGCAAGGTATCGCTGAAGACCACCCTACCCCAGCTGACCGCCTGCACTGCCTGTCCTTCAGTTAGGGCCAGGCCGATACCCTGATGGGGCGGGTCTGCATTATTGTTAAAACCCAGTACTTTTGTACCTTGGGCGGGCCAGGGCAGATGGCCTTTAAGCTCCTGAATGTCCCTGGTTTTAAGTAATTTAACCCTTTGCTGCAACTCGGAAATTGTGTTTTGAATCTCCTGTAATTGCTCTTCCTTAGCCAGCCTGCGTGCCCTTACTTCCTGTACCTGTCGCAAAAACTTCAGCCTTTCCTGCAGTAATTCATCTTGAGTAGAACGTATTTCCTCCACCTGGCGAGCCACTTGTTTACGCAGGCTTTGCTGCTTGGCCAGACTTTGCTTCAGGCTTTCCTGCTCCTTTACCAACTGTCGGGCCTGATCCAGAACCAGTCCGTATAGTTCCCCCAGCCAGACCATATCCCGCCTGGCCTCCTGCGAAGAGCTAAATCTTCCTGGATCAAAACTTTGGGAGTGCACATATACAGGCCAATAGAATTGCAATAGTTTTAATAAATCACTTTTTGCAGCCTCTGCCTTTTGTTCCAGTTGCTTATGCTCATTTTGCAGTTGTTGCTCCCTTTGCTCACTATGAGCTAGTTCTTCTTCCTGCTCTTCCAGGCGCCTGCCCAGCTTCTGGATGCGCTCTTCCACTCTCGCCAAGTCACTGTAGATCTCCCGCTCCTTATGGGTCAGCCTGTGCAGATCCTGCTCTTCATCTTTGATTTCCTGTTTGCGCTCCTGGATCTTTTCCTGCAATTCAGTAGAAGCGTTTTGGCTTGCCCTAAGCAGTGCAGGAATAAAAAAAAACAAAATTAGACCCAGAATCAAGACGACCTTGTTGAAACAGATTAGATCCTTTTTGTTTTCCAGGTCAATTTGCCATCCGCTCAAAATCATGCTGCTGGATACTCCAGAAAGATCTGCAAAGGGCAGTCCGGGCACAGAGCCCGCCTTTTATTACACCAGTTTTTTCCGGTACGCACCAGTAGTGCATGAAACTCATTGTACAAAGCTGTATCCCGGGGCAAAACATCCATAAAATAGGCCTGTAATTCCTGATAGGAGGTCTCTTCAGGCAACAGTGCATGCCTGGAGCAAATCCTTTGAGTATAGGCATCCACCACAAAAACAGGCTTATAAAGAGCATAAAGTAGGATACTGTCTGCAGTTTCCTGGCCGATGCCTTGCACTGCCAAAAGCTTGGGCCGCAATTCCTGCAGGTCTTGACGGGCTAATGCCTGCAGATCCAAGGCCACCTCATCTTTCAAAAAATTCAAAAAATTGAGTACGCGGCTGGCTTTGACCCGGAAATACCCGGCCGGCCTAATCAGTTCAGCCAATTCCTCAGGGGCCAATTGCAAAATTTTATCTGCATCCAGCAAAGACCTTTGCTGGAGATTGTCCAGGGCCTTTTGCACATTGACCCAGTTAGTGTTCTGGGTCAAGATCGCTCCCAGGCAGATCTCCAGAGGGGTAGAGCCCGGCCACCAGCCACTAGGTCCCAGGGCAGCATGCAATGTGTAGTAAATCTGCAGCAACAATTTTTCCCTGGACATAAATACGCACTGACCTGGTTATTATGCCATAGTTACATTCAATTAGCTCATGCTATGTCCAAGCATAAAACATTTTATACAGCTTTACTTCTTGTCATAGGATCCGATTTTGCCTGAAAGCCCCAATCAAAAGATCAAGGCTGACCAACCATTTTCCTGCAGAACTTTTCTTTCCAGCAGGCCTTGATCATGAAACGCTTTTAAAACTCTACCCTCCTGACAATACGTAAGGCCGGACAATATCATATGGCCCTCTGGCTCCAAATGCTCAACCAATCTTTGGGCCATGTGCACCAGGGGCCCGGCCAGTATGTTAGCCAGAATCAACTTGAACTTCACGTTGGATCTTAATGCTTCCAATTCAGCTACACAAAGGGAAAAATCCTGCCCCGAATTCTGGCTTCTATTGTACACTGCATTGTGTACCGCCTGTAGATCATTGTCCAATCCATGGCCCTGTAGCCCTAATTGGGCGCAGGCTATGGCTAAAATGCCGGATCCCGTGCCTAGATCCAAAAAATAATCCCTGGTACGGACCAGGCCTTGAGTCCAAAGCATGACCAGAGCCTGCAGACACAAAGTGGTACTGGCATGGTGCCCTGTACCAAAGGCCATCTGGGGTTCTATATAAATTGGAATCAAATGTGCAGGATGATCAGCCTGTTTCTGCCAACTTGGTAAGATCAGGAACTTACCTGCAACCTGAACAGGATGGAAGTAATTTCGCCAGGACTGGGTCCAGTCCTGGTCTTTTACCGGAAGCAATTTGACATGCAAGCCTGGGCAGCCATTGATCAATCTTTTCTTCAGTCTCAAAGCCAGGGCCAAACCCCGGACATGAATGCCAAACCAGAACTGATCGTCTTGTTCATCTTCTTGCCAGCCCCAACTAACCAGGACATGCAACAGGTCCAAAACCTGAGGGGCAATATCCTGTCTGGCTATACAGTGCAATAAATACAGACCGTCTATCCCTGGTTCATGCATCTGGATTAAGCTGTAATTTATATCTCGCTGAACACTTCAGACAGTGCGCAACAAAATGAATCCATCTCTGGTCTGCTGATCACCAAAGGGGGTAAAAGCCGCAAGACATTGCCCTGGGCCAAGTTGCAGACAAAGCCCCTTTCCAAAAGCCGCTCCCAAACCTTTTTGGGCTCATGACCCAGTTCCACACCCAGCATCAGGCCCAACCCACGTACATCCTGTATCTGTTCTGGAAAACTCCTTTGCACCTGCGACAATCCCTGTCGAAAATGCTCGCCTTTTTGCCGGGCCTCTTGCACCAAGTTCTCCTCTTGCAGGATCTGCAAAACCCTGCAGGCCACCTTGCAGACCAGGGCCCCTCCGCCAAAAGTGGTAGCATGGCTGCCTGGGCTAAATCCCTGGGAAACTTCGTCCTTAGCCAGCATAGCACCCAGGGGCAGACCATTAGCCAGGGCCTTGGCTGTGGTTAAAATGTCCGGATCCAAATCAAAATGCTGATGGGCCCACATCTCTCCTGTCCTGCCCAGTCCGGTCTGGACTTCGTCCAGCATAAAAACTGCACCGCAGGATCTGCACAAATCTTGCGCCCCTTGCAGGTATTCCCCGGACAGAGGTCTTACTCCCCCTTCGCCTTGAACTACCTCCAGCAAAAGCCCTGCACTATTCAAGTCCAGAACTGCCTGCAAGGCCTGCAGATCATTGGGCGGTACAGTTTTGAAACCTTCGGGTAAAGGTTCGAATCCCTGTTTCAGGTTAGGCTGACCTGTGGCTGCCAAAGTGGCTAGGGTCCTGCCATGAAAAGAACCTTGCAAGGTAATTATTTCAAAACGTTTTTGTCCCTTGTGTACTTGCTGATAGCGTCTGGCAAGCTTAATTGCTGCTTCGTTGGCTTCTGCCCCTGAGTTGCAGAAAAATACACGCTGCAGGGAACAAGTTTTTAATATAGCCTGAGCAAGCTCCAGTTGAGGCTTTTGATAAAACAGGTTGCTCACATGCACCAATTGACCTGCCTGTTCCTGCATAACCTGCTGCAGTTCAGGCCGGCAATGGCCCAGATTGCAAACTGAAATTCCAGCCAAAAGATCCAGATACTCTCTTCCTTGGGAGTCAAACAGGCTGCAGCCCAGTGCACGATCCAAGTAAAGTGGATAACGGGCATAAGTGGGACAAAGTAGACCCTGTTCATCTTTTTGGATTTTTTGCAGATTGAGATCCATATTTAAGACTTTCCTGTCAATAACTGAACTGTGAAATATTTGATTTTTACAAAGACATCAAATTCATGGCAGGAATAAAAAACACCTGAGAACTAGCAGGGCTGACAGTTACAGATCCAAGCTTACCATTTTTCTTGACCAGCCCCAAGTGCTCAAAGCCCATGGGATCGTATTTGCAGACCAGAGAAAAACTTTTCTTGTTCAGGCAGTCCAATACAGCCTGCCTAGAGAGCTGCTGCATATCTTGCAGATAATCCCCGCAATGTCGCTCTGGAAAGTGCTTGTCCAATAACTGCAGGGAGTTGGAGCAGGCATTGTTCCTGCTCAGAGCCATGCCCTTTTGATACAACTTTTTTTTCAGGGAGAAAGACAATTTTGACTTGTGCAGGACATCCTGCAGATGCAAATCTGCAGCTCTCCAGGAATTGCCAATAATCTGCTTCAATTGTCGGGTAGAGTAATCTGTCTTGTTGTCTGCTTGCAATTCAATGTAGACATGACTCAGCCTGCCTCTGCCCCTGCCCAGCTGCAGCACATTGGGCACATAATAATTATGGGCAAAAACATCCGCTGCCAAATGGCTCAAGTAGCCATATGCATATGCCAATAGTTCTGGATCCTGATATTTTTGCAGCAGCCGAAATCCAGACTGCCAGCTGTGACAATGATTGGCAGATGGTTTTTTGCCCTTGCCCACCAGAAAATCAGCGCTCAGACAGCCATATACATAGGCCAGAGGATAGCGCTCCAGCACCCTGGCCACAGGCAAAGCCAGCAAATCCAGACGGGCCAAAATCTGGTTGCATAGATTGAGGTGTACACCAGGACCCCAAGCCAGGGCTGATTCAGCCAACCCAAATACAAAGAGCAGCACCATGCCTGTAGCTAGCAAAAACTTCAACATGGGCAATATACCTGCCTGATCAAGGCGACATCACTTGACATGACATTCACCACAGGCCAAAGGGCCTTGATCTTTTTGCTTATGACAGCCTATACACTGCCCGTGATAGGCATCCATCAAGCCTATGCTGTTTTCCTTGTCCGGCTCCAGGCTATGGCAATCTGCACAGCCCATATCTACGGACATTGCGCCTTCCACTAACTCCCCGTCCTCGTATATATGGTGACAAATACTGCAGTCATAGATCGCAGCCTGCTCGTTGTGCTCATCATGCACAAACACAGCCGGAGGACGCTGCTTGTCTTTAAATCCGGGGTTGTCCACCGCTAACATATCACTCTGGGCAAAAACAGACACATAGCAGCCCAAAATCAACACGATACATACTGCAAAGGTCCGGTAAGGTTTAAACATCTTTCTGCCCCTCAGGTTAAACCATTGTTTCGGCAATGCCTACTAGTAATTATTGTTAACAAAAGCCAGGCAATTATACAAGGTATAAATATAGCGCAAGTTGCCGGCTGCAAACTTAAGTTTACGTATACTACATCCTGCTCAGTTTGCCAAGGATTTGTCAAAAGCCCTAAATAGCATTGCATAACCGCATTAAAGCAATCTGTGGGCATGGGTATAAATATTCATTCTGCGGGGCCGCAAGAAGCCAATCAAGGTCATGTTCAGCCTCTGGGCTGTGTCCACAGCCAGAGTAGTGGCGGCTGATACACCGGCCAGAATCTGCAAACCCATACGGGCAGCCTTAATCACCATCTCCAGGCTCAGTCTAGAAGAGACCAGACCCAGCAGGCAGTTATCCTGAGCATCCTGGGCCAAAACCTGACCTATGGCCTTATCCAGAGCATTATGCCGACCAACATCCTCGGCAAAGCCTAATGTCTCCAGATCCGAACTGAAAAGGGCCGAGGCATGGGTACATCCAGTCCTGTCAAAAAGCTCCATCCTGGACCCCAGAAAATCCTGCAAGTCCATAAGCTTGTCCGCAGACACTCTCCAGTGCTTATACTGCACTGCATTCAGTCCCCCCAACAGCCCGTTTAGGTCAGTCCTGCCGCACAATCCGCAACTGGAAAGGGATTTGTGCTCCTGCATATCCTTTTGCTGCAGGCTTTGCAGCCAGGCCTCGGTTCTAGATAGGTAAACCAGTATCCTGTTTTTTCCGGCTGTATTCGGACAGTAATTGATTTCCTGAATATCCTTTACTGAATTTATCAAACCATCAGTGAAGCAAAAACCACGCACTAAATTCACGTCGTCACCTGGGAGACGCATGGTGCTGGAATAGGGCATGTCCTGAATATATATCTCCAGAATTTCCTCCAGGGCCAGTTCGTCCTGGAGATCCACAAACTTGCCCTCCTCTCTCCAAAACCTCTGAATAGGCAAATATCTTGTTCTATCTCGCATTTGATCCGCTCCAGATTAGGCCTTGCACATACACAGACATCCAGCCTGCCTTGCCTGACAGCCAAGCTGTATTTTTATAAGAGCAATTGCATTCGATCATAAAATAAACCTGGCACATTACCAAGATTGAACTAGACGCAGTTTGATTTTATCTATAATCTGTCTTGTACTGCTCTGCAAATTACAGACTGGCCAAGGGCAGGTCTTGACATCGGAACAAAGCATAGTATTTTAGTAGAAATTCTGCCTATGCTATAAGTGAGAATGGAGGAGATAATGAACTGGAAACCAGAAACCATTACTCTGCACGCTGGACAAACTCCTGATCCAACCACCAGGAGCAGAGCTGTCCCTATTTACCAAACCAGTAGTTTTGTCTTCCAGGACTCAGAGGATGCAGCCGGACTTTTCGGTTTGAAGCCGGAAGTCTGGGCCCCCAGGCTCAATCTAGACCAACCAGGCTTGCGGGCAGAAGATTTCTCCCCCCAGGATACAGGCAATATTTACAGCAGGATCATGAATCCCACTACTGACGTTTTGGAAAAACGAATGATGCACCTAGAAGGTGCAGTGGGCGCCCTGGCCACCAGCTCAGGTTCTGCAGCAGTAACATATGCAGTGCTGAACATCTGTCGCTCCGGACAGCACATTGTTTCTTCCAGTAATCTATACGGTGGGACTTACAACCTATTTCAGCACACCCTTCCTCAGTACGGGATCAATACCAGTTTTGTCAATTGCGCCCAGCCAGAAGAATTTGCAAAGCATATCCAGGACAATACCCGCTGTCTTTTTGTGGAGACTATTGGCAATCCAGGCCTGGAAATCCCGGATCTAGAGGCATTGGCTGCTATAGCCACTGAGGCAGGCATCCCCTTGATTGTAGACAATACTGTGCCCACGCCTTACCTCTGCCGAGCCATGGATCACGGAGCGCACATCACAGTACATTCTTTAACCAAATTCTGCGGGGGCCACGGCAATAGCATCGGCGGAATGATATTGGACAAAGGTGATTTTCCCTGGGACCAATCCGGTAAGTTCCCAATGCTGAGCAGTCCTGATGCTTCCTACCACAATCTGACCTGGACCGAGGCAGTGGGCAAGAGCGCCTATATCATCAGGGCCAGGACAGTGCTCATGCGGGACATCGGGGCCTGTCCCGCACCTTTTAACAGTTTCTTGATCTTGCAGGGTCTGGAGACCCTGCATCTGCGAATGCAAAGGCATAGTGAAAATGCCATGGCTGCGGCTGAATTTTTAAAAAACCAGTCCCAGGTAAACTGGGTGCTATACCCTGGTTTAACCGACCACCCCAGCCATTTCCTGGCCAAGAAATACCTGCAGTACGGGTTTGGAGCCTTGATCAGTTTCGGGATCAAAGGGGGATTGCAGGCTGGAAGAAAGTTCATTGACAATTTGAAGCTTTTTAGCCATCTGGCCAATATCGGCGATGCCAAGAGTCTGGCCATCCACCCCGCTTCTACCACCCATGCCCAACTCAGCCCTGAAGAACAGGAAATAAGCGGGGTTAAACCGGACATGATCCGCCTCTCTATTGGGCTGGAGCATATCAATGATATCATTCAGGATCTGGAACAGGCCCTGCAAAAGGTTTGAAGTCCAGTACAATTATTAGTAGAATTGAATACGTTAGCCTATTGGCAGTCTGATACAAAAAATGGGCGTAACAGGAATAGATATGCAGCATAATAATTCAGTGGGCCTGGTGCAAACCAAATTTTTTACATTTGCCTATCCACCACAAGAAATGAATTTAGAATGCGGTCGCAAACTTGGCCCTCTGACCCTGGCTTATGAAACCTACGGCAGACTCAACCAGGAAAGGAGCAATGCTGTATTGATCCTGCATGCTCTGACCGGAGACGCCCATGCTGCAGGCTATCACAGCGAAGACGAGACTCAGCCGGGCTGGTGGGAGGTCATGGTAGGCCCGAACAAAGGCATAGATACAAACAAATACTTTGTGATCTGCTCCAATGTACTTGGAGGATGCATGGGCTCCACAGGCCCATCTAGTTATAAGCCTGGGAGCAGTCTACGCTATGGCCTGGATTTCCCTATGGTCACCATCGGAGACATGGTCCAGGCCCAAATGGAACTGGTCCTCCACCTGGGAATCTCCAAACTATTGGCTGTCATCGGGGGTTCCATGGGCGGAATGCAGGCTCTGGAGTGGAGCGTTCGCTTTCCACATATGGTCGAATCAACCATTCCAATTGCCACCACACCCAGACACTCAGCCATGGCCATAGCTTTCAACGAAGTAGCCAGGCAGGCCATTATGAAAGACCCCAACTGGCACCATGGTGATTATTACCAAGGACCCCAGCCAGTGCATGGACAGGCTGTAGCCCGGATGATCGGACATGTGACCTATCTTTCGGATCTGGCCTTAAGGAAAAAATTCGACCGCAGGCTCCAGGATCGGGGTGAACCAACCTTTGACTTCAGCACAGATTTCCAAGTGGGCAGCTATCTGCAGCATCAAGGTGAAAAATTCGTTCACCGTTTTGACGCTAATTCTTTGTTGTATCTGACCAAGGCCACGGATTACTTCAACCTGGCTGACTCACATGGAAATGGCTCCCTGGTGCATGCCTTTTCCCAGGCCCAGGCTGATTTTTTGGTGGTCTCCTTCAGTTCGGACTGGCTCTACCCCACTCCCCAATCCAGAAGCATGGTGCAGGCCATGAAGAAAAATAATCTAGAGGTCAACTTCTGCGAGATCCAGATTGATTACGGACACGATTCATTTTTAGTGCAAAATCCAAGATTGACCCAGCTTGTTTCCAGTTTCCTGGACAAACAGTACCGTTTTGGAGGCAGAGCTGATGGATAATATGCGCTTTGACCTGCGCACCATAGCCTCCTGGATACAGCCCGGCAGCAGGAAATTCCTATTCATTT
>CAZLUR010000076.1:0-11820 GCA_964562725.1 uncultured Desulfohalobiaceae bacterium
GGCGGAACAGGGCTCGAACCTGTGACCCCCGGCTTGTAAGGCCGATGCTCTCCCAACTGAGCTATCCGCCCTGAAACAGGATGTTAAATAATGGATCAGGGGTTGTCAACTCTTTTTGTAAAATCTTCCAGAATGTCTTCTTGGAGCCTGCGCAGTAAATCCAGAGCATTTGCAGACTCGCGAACCGGCCTACCCAGGACTACATGATCCGCACCTTGGGTAAAGGCCTGTTGTACTGTGACAGTCCTTTTCTGATCATCCTGTTCAGGCCTTGCCTGAGGCCGCACTCCAGGGACTACCGCCAGAAATTCCTGTCCTAATTCCTCTCGAAGTAAAGGCAGTTCAAGACCAGAGCAGACCACACCGGCGCAGCCCGCTTTCAAAGCCTGGGCTGCACGAAACAGAACCAGATCCTGAGGCCTGCACTTAAGGCCCATGCCAGCCAGGTCTTCTTGGTCCAGGCTGGTCAATACAGTAACGGCCAGGATTTTGGTTTGAGCACCAGCCTTTTGGGCTGCCTGTAGGATAGCGCTGTTGCCGTGTACTGTACTCAAGGAGATTGGCTTGTCTTTGAGCTGGGCCATTGCATGTTCTACAGTGCGCGGCACATCAAAGAACTTGAGGTCCAGCATGACTTCGCAGCCCTGACGCGCAATCCAGTATACTATGTCGAATCCAGCGGCTAAAAACAACTCCCAGCCCACCTTAAAAAATCTGACTCTGTCCTGCAGTCTATCTACCCATTTTTGGGCTTCAGATGCGCTGGAAACATCCAAGGCAAAGATGATTCTTTTTTGCAGTTCAATATCTTGTTTTCTGTCAATGCTTTTGGTTTGCATGGGCCAGGCAGGATCTCTTCCTGTATGATTTTAGGGTCTAGGTTTTTGGGCAAAGGTCAGGCAGGAAGCTAGAGTAGTTCCTGCGATACCGGTAATAATATATAACATAACCTGGCTTGCGGCCACAGGTTGTATCAGTGCTGTTTTAAAGTCCTTTTTTTTCAAAAAACAGGAAAAGCCCCAAGGACAAGATGATGATTACTGCTATCACTGGCCAGTGGCCTATGCCGAACCATTCGGGCAGGGTGAGTGCTCCAAAATTGCCCCAGGAGAATGGACCCCCTTTTAGTACAGGGTAGGCTTTGGCATGTAAACCCGCACCCACAAGCATGCCAAGAATTCCCCATAAGGCGTCCAGCCTGCCTTCACCCAGAGCACCCATGGATGTGCCAGGACAGTATCCCAGAAGTCCCCAGCCCAACCCAAAGAGCAAGCCACCAATGATGTTCTGGCCCAGGACAAGGTTTTTCACTGAGAGTTCCACCAGGCCCAAATCTAAGAGCAGATAGATGCAAACCATGCCCACTAGAACACTGGAGAGCATGAATTTGACAATAGTCATGTCCTGCAGGCGCAGAGCGCCTATTTGTTTGTCATAGCGCAGGACCCTGGCCCTTTGCAGCAAAAAGCCGAAGATAATGCCGGTAATAATTCCGTACAACAGGCTCATTACTTACCTCCTGTAGACAAACCGTGCAGTGAGCAAGCCAGCCACAAAAAAACAGATCAAGGCAATATATCCGCTAACCGAGAGCTGAAGCGTACCGCTCAGTCCGTGTCCGCTGGGTCAGCCCCCGGCCAGCCTGGCCCCGAATATGGCTATGATCCCGCCTGCAAAAGCTACCAAGCCTCTTCTGACTGGGGTACGGCCGAATCTTTCCCGCCACATGTCTGGTACAAACTGTACCTTGAATGTCTTGGATTTTTTGGCGGAAATAAAGGCCCCAATCAGTATGCCCACTACGAACATCCATTGCCACTCGATTTTGGGTACTGTCCTTTGGAAGTATTCCAGTTGGGACACACGTTCCGGAGAGAAAAGGTTTTCAATCATACCTGCGCTTCTGCTGAAGCTGGTAGAAGCGCCGAAATACTTGCCAGCCACTAATACAGATAATGCCATGAGCACTCCAGCCAGTGCCCCAGCCAGATAAGGGCTCCAGGCTGTTTCCTGATCTCTGGGTTCCATATTTACCCCCCTGTTTTCAGGTTTAAAGCTGAACAAGTCTTAGAATGCAAAGCATTCAGTCATATTAGATGATTTGCCCTCAACGGTCAATATGGGGGAGATTTTCCCTTAATGCCTCAGGGCAGCATTTTATGCAACTGCAAAGTATTCTGTTTTAAATTCCAGCTTATCTGCAAGGCTCCGTTTTGGGCTGTGCTGTGCATTGGAATATCCAGATCCTGTAAAGCCTGTTCTATTTCTGTATGGGGCAGGTTGAAATGGTGCAAGTACCCGCAACTGACTAAGGCCATGTCTGGGGATACCCTTTGTAGAAACTCATGGCTTAAGCTGCTGCGGCTGCCGTGATGGGGCAAAATAAGGACCTGGGCCTGCAGATCCAGGTCCTTATTTTGCAGGAGCTTTTGCAATGCAGCCTGTTCAATATCTCCGGGGAGCAGGGCCATTCCGCGTTTTTGATGTACCAAACGAAGCACCAGAGATCTATCGTTTACCTTTTGCGGATCCCAGCCTTGAGGAGGGTGCAGGATTTCCAGGTAAAGATCAGGGCCTAAATCAATGCGATCCCCTTGGTTGAGTTGTATGACCTGAATCTCCTTTTCGCGCAGTATCCTGTCCAGAATTATTTTGTCCCGGCCCTGGGGCCAGTATCCATTGTGCAGAAATTGCTTTACCTGGAAATAATTGAGAGGATAGTACAGCCCGCGGTAATGGTCATAATGGGCATGGCTAAGCAGTACCTTATGCAGTCTGGGTTCTTGATTTCTAGTCAGCACAGGTGCCAGTGCATATCTGCCTAAATCGAAATCCGGATTCCAGGATCCACCACCATCCAACAGTAGCCTCTTGCCTCGGGGGGCCTGTAAATATATGGCCTGGCCCTGACCTACATCTAAAAGACTTAGTTCGAGTCGGGATTTGCCAGCTTGCCATTCATGCAGGCCTGAGGGCAGAAGCAAAAACAGTAAGGCAATGCTGGCGGTCTTCAAACGCGGTCTTTTTTTAAACGGCCAACAATGAACAAACAATAGAAAAAGTATCCAGTAGCCCAGCATTGCAGGCCATAAAGGTCGAAGCATAACCAGGGGCTGAAGCAGGTTTTTTGACTGCATGCTCTGCAATACTGTCAACATAAAATTTATAGTCCAGGCAGAAGCAGAAAACAGGCTCTGGCTTAAAAAATCCAGGCCGGGGATCTGGCTGCAGGTCAGGGCCAAAAGCCCTAGAGGCAGGACTAACCAGCCTAATAAGGGCAGCCAGAAGAGGTTGAGATAAAGATGTGGGCTGATTTCGCCGAAATAGGAGGATATCAAGGGCAATAGGGCAGCATTGGCTACCAGGGTAACTAACAGGATAGAAAGCATAAAGAACAGGACTTTTGAGCCCAAGCCCTGATTTTTCCAGTGCTCAAAATAAGAGCAAAATACTGGCCAGGCTAGGACGATGCCGCTTACAGCAAGTACCGAGAGCTGTAAGCCTAGATCATATACTGCAGCCGGATCAAGGAATATTATGAGCAGTACAGCAAAAAACAGTCCGTCCAGAAGTTTTTTGTTCCTGCCCATTAGTAGAAGCAGACCCCAGAAAAAAAACATAAGCGCCGCCCGTAACAAGGAAGGCTTGGCTTGGCCAAGCCATAGATAGGTCAGAATCAGGGGTGCTGCAGTATAGACTGCCAGCTTGGGTCGGGGCAGGTGCAGGTATATCTTTGGCCATATAAAGCCCAGCATCCAGGCCAGGCCCCAACCCATGGCAGCCAGAAAGCCCAGGTGCAATCCGGACAAGGCCAGGCTATGGGCCAGGGAGCTCCTGCGGACCATCTCAATTGTCTCCTGATCCAGAAGCATCCTGTCCCCCATGAGCAGTGCCAGAAGCAAACCTTGAGCTGGGCCTGGATCAGTACGTTCTAAGATCTGTTGTCTGAGGTCCAGTCGCAACTGCCAGAAAAATCCCGGGTTTCCTTTAAACTCTAATTTTGTCTTTTCTGCACTGGTGTAGGTGCGGTATTTGATACCCTTGCCCCGCCAATAGAATCTGCTGTCTTTGTGTCCTGGATTGGCAAAACCCTTGATGGGCCTGATCCGAAAACTGCCTAAAACTTGTTGTCCGGGAGCAGGCCATGTTTGAGGCGGGTCATACCAATTCCAGAGCAGTCTGGAGGGCAATTTGCCTTGCTGTCCATTGTCCAACTTGTAGTCTACCTTGCCCAGTATTATCTGCAGCCTGTTGTGTTGTTTGGTTTCCACCTTGAGAATTTTGGCTTGGATGCTTACTTTCTCCCTGTTTTGCATCCAGTCTGGAACAGGGGTCTGCGGGCTGGGGTAGAGAAAAGCCTGCAAAGACCAGCCAAGGCCAAAAAATACTACGGCCTGCAAGATGCCCGGGCCAGGCCCTTTAAGCAGACTGATCTGAAAGGTAAAGAGTAAAATTGCACTGAGAATAGCAGCCCAGGGCTGGGCCAAGGCCAGCAGGCCCAGCAGGAAAAACAGGAAAAGTTTTTGCCAGGGCAAAAGTCCAGGCTGAGCAAGACTTTTGTTTGCTATGCTGCTGCTTTGCATACATCAAAAGTGGTTAAGGCAACTTACGTCTCATCCCTCAGAGTCAGGCCTTTTTCCCTGCTTGTAGGCCTGATGCAGCAAAAAGCCACCCAGCAGAATCAGAGGCAGAGACAGGAGCTGGCCCATGGTCAGCTTATTCAAAAGTACAAAGCCTAGATGGGGGTCAGGAGCTCGAAAGAATTCTCCTGTAAAGCGCAGGCAGCCATATCCCAAGGCGAACAGGCCGGACACGGCTTTTTGTGGTCTGGGCCGGGAGGAAAATAACCAGAGTATGATAAACAGCAACAGGCCCTCCAGAAAGGCCTGGTAGAGCTGGGAAGGATGTCTGGGTATTGGTCCGGCTGCAGGGTCGGGAAAGATCATGGCCCAGGGCACGTCTGTTGGTCTGCCCCAGAGTTCAGCGTTCAGGAAATTGCCCAGCCTGCCCAGGGCCAGGCCTAGGGGAGCCAGGGGGGCTGCGAAGTCAGCCACTTGAAAAAATTGCCTGCCTGTTTTTCGAGCGTACAGATAAAAACAAAATAGTACCCCCAGGAGCCCGCCGTGAAAGGACATGCCTCCTTGCCAGATCTTGAACAAAAATAAAGGATTCTGCAGTATGGTCCAGGGCTCGTAAAAGAAAACGTAGCCCAGCCTGGCGCCAATGATCAGGCCTAGGGCGCAAACAGCGATCAGGTCAGGCAATTCTCCAGGCTGCCAGCCTGAGCCAGGCTTACTGGCGCGCAATCTGGCCAAAAGCCAGGCCAAGGCAAAGCCCAGCAGATACATTAGACCGTACCAGCGCAGCTGCAAGGGGCCGATTTCAATGGCCACCGGGTCTATGAAAGGGTGTTCCAGCATGATCTATATTTGGTTTTTAGGATCTAATTCTGTCAGGCAGTAAGGAGGACAAGAAAAAAAATGCTGCCGCACTGAGCACAATTGTGGCGCCAGTACTCAGATCCAGGAAATAAGCCAGCCAGATGCCGCTCTGGGTAAATAGTATATTTAGTAAGATAGCCAAAAGCATCATTTGTTTCAGAGACGTAGTATATTTTTCAGCTATGTAAGGGGCAATGCTTAGCAGGGCAATGACCAGGATCAGGCCTACCACCTGGATGCTGAGGACCACAGTAATTGCTATCAAGGCCAAAAGCAGAAAATAAAGCATCCCTACGGGAACTCCCATGGCCATGGCGAATTCCTCGTCATAGGAGAGAGCCAGGAAATCCTTGTAGAACAGGTAAACTGCCAATGCGACCAGCAAAATAAGTAAAAGCATGATAAACATAAATTGCTGCGGGACCATAAGGATGTTTCCGAAAAGATAGCTCATGAGATCCACGCGGTAGCCTGAGGTCAGATCCATGAGAATGATGCCGAGAGCCATGCCTACGGCCCAGATAACGCCGATCACTGTATCTGCGCGGTGTTTCTGTCTGCGGCTAACAAGGCCCATTATCAGTGCGCTGAATAATGCGACCATTCCAGCACCCAGGCTCGGTGCAAATCCGGCAAAAAAGGCCAGACCGATTCCGCCGTAGGAAGCGTGGGCAATGCCTCCAGAGATGAATACTATCCTGTTGACCACCACCAGGGAGCCGATAATCCCACAGGCAACGCTGACCAAAAATCCAGCCAGTAGGGCATTGCGCATGAATTCGTATTGCAGGGCTTCCAACATATCAGGGATGTTTTTTTAGCACCCGGTGCGGAATAATGCCATGGGTCACCAAGTCCACCGGACAGTTGTAAACTTTTTCCAGGACATCCTGGCTGATTTCTGCAGCACTGTGGTGATAAAGGTGTTTATTCACGCAGGCCACAGACTTGGCATGGCTGGAGAGCACTGAGAGATCATGGCTGATAACCACCACGGTTATACTTTGTTCATTGAGGCTATGCAGGATCTCATACAACCTGTACTGGAAGGAATGATCCACACTTGCAGTAGGTTCGTCCAAAAACAGTATCTGCGGCTCGCAGATCAAAGCCCTGGCGATAAGCACCCTTTGCTTTTGACCTCCAGAAAGCTTGCTGATCAGGGTCTTTCTGAAGTCCAGCATCTCTACATCTTCCAGGGCTTGGCAAGCCAGGTCTTGGTCCTGCTTGGTGTATCCCCTGCATCTGCCCAAGTGTCCCAGGCGGCCCATAAGCACCACATCTTGGACATTGATGGGGAATTGGTCAACGCCGCTGGCGTGTTGAGGGACATAGCCCACCAAGTGCGGGACTTGGCCTGGGGGGCGGCCTAGGACCAATGCCTCTCCCTTCTGACAGGGCAGGATACCCAGCAGGATCTTGATCAGGGTTGTTTTGCCTCCCCCGTTGGGGCCCAGAATAAAGAGGAACTCCCCTCTAGAAAGTGTCAGATTGACCTCTTCCAAAACCTGGTGGCTGTCATAGGCAAAACTGAGATCTCTGATCTCCAGTACTGGTTCCTGCATGGGCTCTTTCATAGTCCTTGATGTGGAAATTATATTATTTGCGCTAAAGGGCTTTCGGCTTTAACCTTCTGGATAAGTGACTATTTCAGGCTTAAACTTGATTGCTCAAGTTTGATGGTCTGCAAATGATTGCGGACTATTATCAGAAAGCTTTTATTTTTTAAGATCATAACTAAATTAATATATTAAATGAACATTAGAAAACAATCAAGGTTCAAGGATCTTGCCCTGGGTTTAGCTTGCAAGACCCTAGGCTTTGAGCCGCCCCTGGATGTCCTGCCAGGACTGCAACCCGAGTGCAGTGCACAACTCCTGTAGTTCATTGACCAGCCTGAAGCTTTGATCTGGGCGGATAAAATTAGCCGAGCCCACCTGTACTGCACTGGCCCCGACCAATATGAATTCCAGGATATCTTCTGCATTGGTCACGCCGCCCAGTCCTATAACGGGAATTTGGACTCGGCAACAGACCTGATGAACCATACGCAGGGCCACCGGCTTGATGGCTGGACCGGACAGGCCTCCGTATAGATTCTGCAGTTTGGGCTTACGGGTATAGATATCCACAGCCATACCTTGCAGGGTATTGATCAAAGAGATACAGTCCGCACCAGCCTCTTGTACTGCCAAGGCTATTTCTACAATATCTCCAACATTTGGGCTTAACTTGACTATGACTGGCTTATCCCCGGCCTTGGATTTGACAGACTCGCAGACTCCGGCAGCCGCGCCTGGATCCTGTCCAAACTGGAGGCCGCCGGATTTGACGTTAGGACAGGAAACGTTTACCTCCAGGGCAGCTATGCCGGGTTGTTGGGCCAGATATTGGGCCAGATCTGCAAACTCCTCTCTGCTCTGCGCGTAAAGGTTGGCTAGAATCGAGGTTTCTTGCCAGGGCAATAAGGGCAGCTTCTGTTCCACAAATTGTCTGGCCCCAATATTTTGCAGCCCTATACTGTTTAAAAATCCACAGGATGTCTCTAGCATGCGCGGGGGTGGATTGCCTTTTCTGGGCCGGAGGGAAAGCCCTTTAACCACGATTGCACCCAAACTTCGGAGATCTCCGTAAGTCGCAAATTCCAGGCCATAACCAAATGTGCCTGATGCGGTGATTACCGGATTTTTAAGTCCCAGATTGCCAATGTTTAGGCTAAGATCCATATCATGTTGCCTGTTTAGATCGTTATGTTCTTTATAGGACGTTTTGAGCAATGTGCAGAAAGATTGCTTTATATCTTGATCTCATCTGCAGAAAAAACAGGTCCATGGATGCATGACTGTAAGTATTCACCCTGGTTGTTCTCCACCACGCAGGCTAGGCAGGCCCCTACCCCACAAGCCATATAGCGTTCCAGACAAAGCTGGGTCCTGGCACCGGCTTCCAGGGCAATTTTTTGTATCATGCGCAGGAAAGGCGCTGGTCCGCAGGCCAGAATATGCCCATCAGGTGCATAGCCCTTGATTTTGATCTGCAGCACCTTTTTTAGCAGCAATAGGTCCTCCTCTTTCTCGTCCTGTACATTCCAAGCCAAGATGTGTTTGGCCAGCAGCTGAAAGGGGTAGTGCTTGATTTCATGTCTGTGTCCAAAGATAAGTTCAAGCTGCTGGGGCCGGGGATGGTTCAGGGTCAAGCCTACGAATGGAGCCAGACCCATACCTCCAGCCAGAAGCAGAGTAGGGGTTTCTGGCTCTAGCTCAAACCCCTGGCCCAGGGGGCCCCAGACCAAAACTTCTTGCCCTGGACACAGCCGGGCAAGGCTCTGTGTGGCCTTGCCCAGGACCTGGATATAGATGTGTAGACTTTGCTGGTCCTGGTGCGCAATGGAAAAAGGCCTGGCCCCCAGTGGATCATGCTCCCAGGCCAGAGCTCGGAGCATTAGAAATTGGCCTGGAGTCCATTCCCAGTTTGGGGATTCCAGCTCTAGTAGCCAAAACTGTTCACTTGCAAGGGGTTGGCTTTTGCGCACCTTTAGCTGTCTGCAGTGGTTTGCGCTTTTTATGTGTACATACTCCTATTTGTTTCTGTTTATTTCCTTAACCTTGAACATTGAAATCTCAAGGTTCATTGTGTGTGTCTGCTTTCTGATCAGCCAAGAGTTGTTTTGCCAGCAGACGTCCTTTTTCTCCCCCACCAGCCATACGCGAGAGCTCCTGCGGGATTTGGTCTTTGTTTAAGACCTGGCAGCTGGTGAAGGTCTCATCCTGCTCGCTGGTTTTTTGAACCTTGAAGTGGGAGTGGGCCAAGCAGGCCAACTGGGGCCAATGTGAGACCAGGATAATTTGCTGTCTGCGGGCCAGTGCTTGCAGTTTGCGCCCTACCTGATCCAGGATCAGCCCTCCGATGCCTGCATCCACTTCGTCGAACAAAAGGGTGGGCAGGCTCTGTCTTGCGGAAAGGCTGACCAAGGCCAGTAAGAAGCGGGAGAGTTCACCGCCTGAGGCGATCTGTTCCAGAGGTTGTGGAGGATGACCTGGATTTGGCACCCACATCAATCTGGGGATTTCTTCCTTGATTCCTGCTCGTATTTCTTGAGCCTCGAATTGAAAGGTGACTTGTACTCGGGGGTCGAAACCCAGGTTCTGCAGTTCTTTTTGCAGATCATGGGTCAATGTATCTGCAGCCTTGTGTCTGGCTTGGTTTAAATTTTGGACAGCCAGCAGTAGCTCCGAGTCCAGCTCATTTTCTTTTCTTTTTAGCTGCTGTAAATTGAGTTGACAGTGATCCAAAAAAGATAAGTTATCCTGTATTTCTTTTTGCAGTTGCAGAATGGATTCCAGAGATCTGCCCAGCTTGCGCTGCAACTGGCTCAATTCCCAGAGTCTGGATTCAATGCGCTCCAGTGTTTCTTCGCTTTGGGCTGGCAAAGGCATGTCCCTTAGGGTGCGGTCCATTTCTTGTAGCATGTACCGCGTTTCTTCTATGTTTTGAGTAAAACCCAGAAACTTTTCGTCCCAGTTGCTTAGCTGTTCAGCTTCCTTTTGCAGAGCCCAAAGTTTGTCTATCAGGGGTTCGCCTGGACTGTGCAACAGCTCCAGACATTGATGTACATTTTGCTGCTGCGCGCTTTCAGTTTTGAGTCTTTGTTTTAGGGCTTCCAGCTCTTCTTCTTCTCCGGGTTTAGGTTGTACCCGGTCTATTTCGCTTTGCTGGTAATGCAGAAAATCCTTTTTGCCCTCTAGATCTCGTGCTTTTTCCTGCAGTTTGATTTTTTCACGGTCCAGTTCACGCAAGGCTTCAGTCAGTCTGTTTTTTTCTTCCAGCAGTGATTCCTGCACCCAGCTGTCCAATAACTGTCTGTGATAAGCTGTCTCCAAAAGGCGCTGCTGGCTATGTTGGCTGGTATGCAGTATCAATTCAGGCTGTAAATTTTTGGCTCTTTGCTGGGAGCTAAGCTCATCATTGAGGAAGAATCTGCTTCTGTTGGTTTGTGCGTTTAGTTCCCGGCGCAGGATATATTCCTGACCTTGCCTGGAAAAAACAGCCTCCACCTGTGATTTATCCTGGCCTGGACGGATCAGGCTGGCACTGATCTTTCCACCCAATACAAAATCCAAGGCCTTGAGAATAAAAGACTTGCCTGCCCCGCTCTCTCCGCTGATTACGTTCAGACCAGGAGAGAATTCCAGTTGCATATCCTGGATCAAAGCTAAGTTGCGGATGCGCAGAAATTCAAGCATAAAATCCTGTTCTTATTTTATTGGACCAGCTTGGCAGTTTTTATGTGCCTTGGAAAATATAGCAGGAAACGCATGGGGATTCCAGTCTAAATTCCAGGCAGCACAAAAAACTTGAGAGATCAAGGTTCCAGGCATCTTAATTATCTGGATTGCCTGTATTTAAGAAATGCATTATGTCTTGCAGCCAATAGGACAGTAAAATGTATCTAATTAGAAACGCATGAAAAATTTTAACTGTAGATCAGAATATATTTGCTTGACAAAAAACCAAGGACTTGAATAGAATTAAATTTTTGTGAGGGGCTGTAGCTCAGTTGGGAGAGCGCCTGAATGGCATTCAGGAGGTCCGGGGTTCAATTCCCCGCAGCTCCACCATAGATTTAAAGGGGTTAGGTTGTCAGGGCCTAACCCTCTTTTTTGACCTAATTCTGTTCTGCTGACCAATGGATTCACCGCGAACAGGTGCAAATTGCCAGGGCTGGATCAGTTAGCCAATTAGAGTTGGGCTGTCCCATTACTCGATTTTGTTACCCTTGACGTAACAGAGAATACACCTTAAAGTGTCTAACAATGATCCAGTCGTTCAAGGACAAAAAGACAGAAAAGCTCTATTGCGGGGAGTTTGTTCCAGAATACAGCGGTTTTGAGCGGCAAGCTGTCCGGAGACTACAGATCCTGGACAGCGCAGCTTCACTGGACGATCTGAAGCAACTGCCTTCAAATCGCTTTGAAGCCCTTAAAGGCGATAGGAAGGGACAATACAGCATCAGAGTCAACAGACAGTGGAGAATTTGCTTTAAGTGGTATGACGACCGTCCCCAAGAAATAGAGATAACCGATTACCACTGAGAGGAAAAAATGCAGAACAGAATGCCCCCGGTCCATCCCGGAGAAATACTGAGGGAAGAACTTGCTGAATTGAAGCTTTCTGCGAGGGGCTTAGCCCAACGGCTTGATGTACCGACCAATCGGATCACAGCTATCTTGAATGAGAAGCGGAGCTTAACCCCGGATACCGCCCTGCGTTTGGCTCGGTACTTCGGAACGACTCCGGAGTTCTGGCTCAATCTGCAGCAAACATATGATTTAAAGATTGCCAGACAAAACAAGGAAACTGAGATTAAGGCAACTGTGCA
>CAZLUR010000077.1:0-10444 GCA_964562725.1 uncultured Desulfohalobiaceae bacterium
CGATCATAGGCGCCCTTGACCTGTTTGAATTTATCCGGGAAATGTTCCGGTGGATAGCGCCTGGTGAGCTTGATAAAAGCCTGGCGTATTTCTTCCAGATCTGCGTCCCTGGGGACGCGCAACAGCTTGCAATCTTTTTCCAGCATAGGCCCTACTTTTTTCAGGGTTCAGATGTTCACAATTACTTTTTATGTCTCTTTTTTTTGAATTCCCGGGCAGCGTCTTCCAGGACCTTGAGTAAAGGCGGTTCTTTCTGTTTTTTGCTGCCTGGATTGCTCTTTTGCTTTTTTGTATTGGGCAGCAATGGCTGAATTTTTTTCCGGGCCGAGGCAAAATCCGGGTCTTTTTGTAAAACTTGAAACAAGTCCAGTTCAGTCCAGAGCTTCCAGACCATTTCAGCCAATTTTTTCAGCCTGTGGTCGGCAATATGTCTGGCCAGATCTGCCCAGCCCTGGTTGTTGGTCAAATATTCAGCGTGATGCCGGATCAAAGTCGCCAAAAATATGTTCCTGTACTGGGTCCTGGGCCAGGAGCACATCCACTTGAGCAAAGAGTCCAGGGTTTCGGCCGGAGGAATAAAGTCCAAAAACAAGGAGGCTTCCTTGGCGTTGGCAGGCATGGGCAGTTTAGTATGTTTGGCATAGGCGCTAAGCCGCATCAAACCATACAAGGCAAAATCCTGATCCACCTCATCCAGGAGTTCTTTCATTACTGAGCGGGGAATATCCGTCCAAGTGATAAAAGAACCGGGCCTGGGGCTGAATAATTCATCCTCTGCCAGACCCAATGAATTTTGCAGGCAATTTTGCAGCATTATGCGCACCAGTTCCTGGTATTTTTCCCGGTTTAGACATCGCTTCCAGGTTTGCAGAATAGGCCCTAATTCAGATTCAAGTTTTATATAGGAAATCGCATCCTGCAGGTCTTTGCTGTCCACCTGCAAGGGAATCCTGCTCTGCACAAGCTTGCTGATATTGACTCCCTTGGACCCGGGATCTTCAATTTCAGCTCGTTTGTGCAGGGGGAAAAGTAAAACAGAATCAGGAACTTGGGAATTATGCAAAAATACTATAAGCTGCTCCAGGGTCTGCACAGAATTAAAGAAAGGAAATGGATCTACAGCTTTTTGCCATTGTCGGACAGCAGAGGTTAAAAATGCCGTGTCCTGCAGTCCCAGGCTGAAACACTGCTGAAAAATGCTTTGCAGGGTATTGCAGGCTGTAAGCAGAAAGCGTTCCACAACAGCCACAGCCTTGCTCTGGGAAATTTCCAGGCCTATGCCCTGGAACAAATAGTCTAGTATTTCATAATTAATCTCATGGAGCTGTTCTAGATAGGCCAGGAGCAGCAATATACGCTCCTTTCGGCTCCAGATTTCCAAGTCCAGCATCTGTTTTATAAGGGGTTCCTTTTCCCTTTGTTTTTGCTTTAATTTTTCCAGGGCCTGCAGTTGTTTTTGCAGATGCTGGGGCAGATCTGGAGCCAACTCAGGGACCATGCTGCCCAGGGTCAGACGCTGGAATTTTTCCCATTGAGCAGAATGCAGGTTGCGGCCCAAGGCAAGCATGGACTGGAGCATGCTTTGGGTTGCAGGGTGGCCGGTGTTTTGAAATCCTTTGCTTTGTAAATATTTAAAAATGGACAAGGAGTCGGCAAACATCCCTGGTTTGGAGTATAAGCGATGCATTAGCCGGGCCAGGATTTGCATGTCTTTGAGAACCGGACTGGGCGCTCCTTGATTGGCCTCCAGGGTCGCATCAAGCTCTGAGCAGCTTTTTTTGAACTGGGTCAAGGGGGTTGCTGTCCGGGGCAGAAAATTCTGGTCCCGCAAGGCAGCGAACTGCTCCTGCACTTTGGCAGCCAAGGAGAGGTGCTTCTCTCCCTTTCTAGCCCTCTTTAACCTTTTTTGCAGATAGTCCGGCAAGGAGGAATTGCCCGGGGTCAATATTTCCTGCAGCTTGGTTGCCAATTGAGCAAAAGGAGCAGGTGCAACAGCCGGCAGTTCCTGGGCCAGTGCTGGATAAGCCCTGGTCTGGTAAATATCCAGAAGCACTGCTATGACCTGAAGGCACTGCTGATTTTCTGCTGAAAGGTTCGGGGCAGAACTGATTTCGGTCCAAGTCTTTTCCAGCAGGGAGTAGTCCTGCTCGGCAAAAGTAGTGCGCAGCAAAAAGTTGTATACTGCAGGATTCCAGAGCTTGGCAGCCTTGCTCTGGGCGGCTCTGCTCCAGTGCCGTTGGTACAGGGTAATGAATTCTCCCCAGGCCTGCTTTTTCCAATAGCCCAAAAGCCTTGTTTCCAGCTTGTCTGCAGCTGCTTTGTTTAACCCCTGCTTTTTTTTGCGGGATTTCTTTTTTTTGGCCATTATGCTTCCTTATCAATAAGCTCATCCAGGTAGTCCACCAGGGCCTCTTCAGCCTCGTCTACTGCATCTTCGTCGGTACTACGCAGGGCTTTTTCATAGCTATGGATCAAGGCTTGCAGGGTATTGTACTGGCTTTGCTCCTGGCATTTTTCCAGAGCGCTGCGGGCCTTATGCAGGATATAGTTGGTTATTTCCTGGTCCTGTTCCTGATCCTCCTGGAGATCCTCATCATCCAGATCCAGCTCGGCATCATCCCAGTCTGCCTCCATGTCCAACTCCAGAAACTGCTGATTCTGCTTGGAGCTGTCCAGGTCCACTTCCCGTTTGCGGCTGTAGCCTTTCTGTTCCACCTTGACCCGGATAATCCCGTTTAAATCGTAACTGTATTCAATGATTACCGGTGATCCTTCCGGGGCAGGCGCCAAAGAGAGATCCAGGGTCCCGATCAGGGTGTTTTCTTCTGGAATCCGGGATTCGCCTTGAAATACAGTAACCCTGACCATTTCCTGTCCATGGACAACAGTGTAGAAGACTTCAGAACGGGTCACAGGAATTTGAGTATTTCTGGAAATAATCGGTACGCATTTCAGTTCTGGTTCGTACTGCGAAACCAGGGCCCCGGTACTTAAAGTATGCGGGGTAATATCCAGCAGTACTTGATGGATATGGGAGCCAGTAATGATCCCGCCCTGGATGGCTGCGCCCTTGGCTACACTTAAGTCCGGATCCACAATGGGCATGCGGGAGGAGCCAAATTCTTCTTCCAGGAGGCTAATTACAGCCGGGATGCGGGTGGAGCCTCCAACCAGGAGCACATGGTCTATTTCCTTGGCCTGCAGCCCGGATTCAGACAAGGCTTTGTGCAGTTCCTCCCGGGTAGTGCGCAAATATGGATTGATCATCTCAGTAAATGCAGGCCGGGAAACCTCCAGCTGGAGGTCTATGTTCTTTTGTTCCGGGTTGGGTATCAGGGCCTCTTCAATTGTGCTAAAGGGCTGGGCAGAGAGGTTGATCTTGGCCTGTTCGGCAGCTGCACGCAATCTGGCCAGTGCCGGGCGGTGGGCGCGCAGGTCTGTGCCAGAAGTGGTCATGATTTCCTGCAGGCAGAGCTCCATCAAGGCCTGGTCAAAATCGTCACCGCCCAATCTGGTGTTGCCTGTGCTGGCCAGGACTTCGGTCAATTCCCCCATGCGCAGCACAGAGACGTCAAAGGTCCCCCCGCCCAGGTCATAGACCAGGATGAATTTTTCCTGCTTGTCTGTAATTTGTGCAGATAAGGCCTGGGTGTAGAAAAGTGCTGCTGCTGTGGGCTCGTTAATGATCCGTTCCACGTTTAGACCTGCCAGTTGTCCGGCCTTTTGGGTGGCCCTGCGCTGGGCGTCTGAAAAATAAGCCGGGACTGTGATCACCACATCATTGACTTCCTGGTCTTGGATCTGCTCTGCCTGCTCCTTGAGATAGGCCAGGATATAAGCAGAGATGTCTTCCGGGGTATAAGTGGAGCCCTGGATATTTAAGGTTTGCTCTGTACCCATGATGCGTTTTACCGAGCTTACAGTGAGTTCCGGGTGCAGTACTGCCCGGTTTGCGGCCCGCACTCCAACAATGCACTCTTCTCGGTCAAAGCTGACTACCGAAGGCACCAGGGGGGAGCTCTGAATGGAAATGACTTCTGGCTGACCCTGATGCAGCCTGGAGATGCAGGAGTTGGTAGTGCCCAGATCAATGCCGAATATAGTCTTCATATCTGCTCCTCTGAAGTAGTTTGAGGTTCAAAGTCAGAACTTTTTTCATTCTGTTCAGGGCTGTTAATGACCACTATTGCCGGGCGTTTGATTTGGCCCTGTATAATCAAGCCCGGACGGACAACTTGCAGGATGGTATTAGCTCTGAATTCTGGTGTCCAGTGTGTGTCACAGACCTGATGCCGGGAATCGTTGAATTCCTGGCCCTGATCCAGGATGAGCTGGACATCAAAGGCCTGCAGCAGCTGGGTTAATTTGGTCCAGATTTGATCCAGGGCAGGATCTTGGTCCTTGTTTAGCCGGTACAAGGCCAGGCTTTCAGCAAAGGAAGTGATGGTTTCCAGGGGCAAATCCGCATTGATTCTGGATTGGATTGAGTCCAGTTTAAGCCCCAGTTCCTGGTACATGTGCTCCAGGAGCTGGCTTTGACGACGCTCCCTGGTTTGCAGCTTGCGCAACCTGGCTTCAATTTCCTGGAGCTTATCTGTTTCACCAGGAGTGGATTGTTGAGTCTGATCTGTAGAATTTTTTAGACGAGACCAAAGTCTGGACCATAAAGACATTGCTGGCTTCCTTCTTCAATAATTCAGGTTGTTCCAGTTAATAAGGCAGTGCCTGAAAAAATCTAACCGTGATTTAGTAGAAATGCAAATTTCCAGCCCAGTCTGCCAGCAGGTCGAGGCTGTGCCGGAATTTAATAGAGCAGGGAAGTGGAGATGATAGCCGCCCAAATGGTGACTAATTGGGATATCAGCAGCCCTGCAGTCAAACGGAATACTTGTGCCGATTTTTGCAGTGTTTTATCATTTTTCTGCTGATTCTTCCTGGTAGCTTGCAGCCATTTTCTTCAAGACTTCTTGATATTCGGATCTCAACTGCTGCAGATATTCAGGGTCCTGCCTGCCTTTCCAGGTTTCTATCTCCAGGAATCTGGAAGGGATCTTGACATTTTCCGGCTCAAAACCGGTTTTGAATTTTAAGGCCCAGCGCAGGCATTTTATGTTTTCCACTGTTTCCTGCAGACTTTCTTGATCATAATCATATTCCAATGAGTTCAGGGCTAAGAGTATATTTTCCCAGGGATAGACCTTGCGCCCGAACAGGCATCCGGACATGCAAGACATGAGCACTCGGTAGCTTTCCTGTTCGTGCATGAACTCTATGGCTCCTTGAATATCATGGGCATTTTCCTGCTGGTCATACCCATAAGCCCCGGTATCCAGATGGGAGTGCCTGAAGCCCAGGGCCTGGCTCACAAAATAGTTCTCCCCAGTGGCGTATCCTGCCATTTCCTGCCCCAGCACGCAGGCAAAATCCTCTCCCCCGTATTTTTCCGCGGCTACCAGGGCTCCCTGGGCCAATGTCCGGTAAAAATCATTGGATTGATAGGCAATATGCTCCAGTCCTGCCCGATAGGCCTGGAGGCTGCCGAATTCAAATCTGGCCTGGGTCTGTTTTTCAGTGACGACCTCTTTGTCCAGGGCCTCTGTGGCCCAGGCCAGAACCCCTCCGGCGCTTATGGCGTCCAGGCCCAGCCTTTCCACATCCTCTAGCAAGGTCAGGACTTCAGGAACAGACTTGATGCCCAGCATGGTGCCCATTCCAAAAATAGGCTCGTAATCGTAGGAAACCTGGCGATAGACAAATTCGTGCTCCTCTGCGAAGCGCTCCCTGAGCAGGCCGATATGAATGCAGCCTACAGGGCAGCCGGCGCAGGCTACCTGTCTGAGCAAATAATCCTGAGCGAGTTTTTCTCCGGAAACAGTCTGTACATCCGGATCATGGGTAGCCTGCATATTGCGCCAGGGCAGGGCTTGCAGCTCATTTAAGGGAATGAGATTCTCTGCGGTACCCAGATCGTGGTACTTGCGCATTGCTCCGCTTTTGAGCACAGTGGAATAAATATCGTTATATACCCGGTTGTATTCCTTAGTAATATCAGGATCCAGATCCAGGTGGTCGTCCCCGGAGATAATTATTCCTTTCAGGTTCTTGGCCCCCATGGCCGCACCTCCGCCCATACGGCCGAAATGGCGATAGGTATCTACATTGATGCAGGCGTAGCTGACCAGGTTTTCCCCTGCAGGGCCGATACGCAGAATGCTTCTGTGTCCCGGATTTCTTGGTTTTAAGCTGCGCAGCTGTTTCCCGGTCTTATAAATGTCCATGCCTTTTAAAAAGTGTACATCCTGGATATGTATCTGCTTGGAGCCCAGGCCAAGGCAGACCGGTTTTTCAGCCCGGCCTTTGATGACCAGGGCATCATAGCCGGCGAATTTAATGGCCAGGGCAGAGCGCCCCCCGGCGTGGGATTCAGCGTATTGGCCGTTGTATGGGGACATAAAACCCAGGATGGTTTTGCTCATGAGGGGAAAATATCCGGTCAGAGGGCCAATGGCGAAAATCAGGGGTTGATCAGGATGAAAAGGGCCTTCTTCGGGGAGGCCGAAATGCTGAAAAAGGCCGGCTGCCAATCCGCTCCCGCCCAACCACTGGTTTCTGGTATCAAAATATTCCAGGGAGGACAGATTTCTGGATAAATCCACTATTATTACTTTGAATCTATTTTGCATCTTCTTTCTCCTTGGAGGTATTCACCATTTCCAGGCATGCGTGGGGGCAAAAAGATACGCATTTGCCGCAATGCAGGCAGAGCACAGGGGTCTTCCGGATAGGATCGAAATAAATGGCCCCTACCGGGCAGGCCTGGGCGCATTCAGCGCAGTGAATGCATCTTTTCTCCCTGAAAAAAGCGCCCCCGCCCGGGCGTTGACGCATGGCCTCAGTAGGACATACATAAACGCAAGGGGCGGGATCACAGCCCAAACAGACTTTGGCTTCGAAACCTGTGCTTATACCCCCGGATGATCGGATGTGAATGCCTGCTCTTTTCCAGGAAAGGGATTTGTATACATTGCGGGCACAGGCCAGGGAACAGGAATAACAACCAGTACATCTTTCCATGTGAGTGGGTTGGAGTATTTTCAAAGCTTATCCTCCAGCTTGGTCGATAATTTAGTATTTACCTTGCAAAAGGTCGTATTTATATTTGTCCTATTCAGCTCTTACAGGTCTGTTTTAAATTTCAAATTTTAATCATTATTTGGCAAGACGGCAAGGGTTTGGTAGTTTTCTTTGAAAACCTAAACAAGGAGGTGCATATGGCAGAGAAAACCAAGGAAGAAAAACGGTCCAAGGTGATCTAAGTCTTGAACACAGCCCGGGAGATGGAGTTGCACGCCATTTACCAGTACATGAACCAGCACTATGGCCTGGATGATATGGACTACGGAGAGCTGGCCAAGAATATTAAGCTGGTGGCCATTGACGAGATGCGCCACGCAGAAATGTTTGCCGAGCGGGTCAAGGAGCTGGGCGCCACCTACTTGGCCCGCATAGCAGGTACGCCAGCCAGCACAGGCGGTTTTTCCAAGGGCTTTACCCTGACCCAGGGCGGGGAATAGGGTTTTTGTTTTTGTCAAGAAAACAAGTTAGGCTTTACAAATAATCTCTAGCAAATTTTAGCAGGACATATTGCTTGATATGTAATTATAGGCTAATAATTGAACAAATCCTGTCCATTTTTATCTTAGCTGTGCGAGGTTTAGTATGAGGCTGAGCATAAAGATCTTTCTGCTTATGTTTGTGGTGGCCTTTACTATTTCCGGGGCAACTGGTTCCTATTTCTATTTTCAGGCCAAAAGCACGATGTTAAGTGCGATCCAGGACCAACTGCTCACCTCTGCCAAATCCTTTTCTCATTCTATATCAGGTGATGACCTGCAGGCCTTGACCAGGGAGGATCAGATGGATTCTCCTGCCTATAAAAGGATCCAGGATATTTTGTACTATGTAACCCAGACCAATGAAGATTTTCTTTTTGCCTACACCATGCGTCTCCAGGACGGAGAGGTCCATTTTGTAGTGGATTCGCCTCCAAGCGACGATACAGGAGACGGAATCATCTCGGAAGATGAGATGCCTGAACCCATAGGAGCCCTGTATCCAGATGCACCTCAGACCCTGTTGCAGGGGTTTGTGCGGCCGTCTGTGGATGATCAGCTCTATCAGGATTATTGGGGCTGGACTTTATCCGGGTACGCACCCATCCAGGACTCAAAGGGCCGTAATGTAGGCCTGCTGGGTATAGACATGAGTGCAGAGCAACTGGAAAACAAGCTCTCAGACATCAAACAGGCCGGAATGATTTCCTTGGCTGTGGCTGCAATTTTGGCCCTGGTTTTTACCTATGCCTTGACCAGAAACATCACCAGGCCGATTTATTCACTACAGAGGGCTTTCCAGCAAGTAGGTGCAGGGGATTTGGAAACCAGTGTACCTGTAAAAGGCCAAGACGAACTAGCCCAGCTCACCAGGGACTTTAATGCCTTGGTCCAGGAATTAAAGGAAAAGCAGCTTCTGAAATCCAGCCTGGGCAAAATCATGCATCAAGAAGCAGTATCCAAGCTCTTGAACAATGAACTCAGACTGGGAGGGGAGACCATAACTGCCAGCATTTTATTTTGCGACCTGCGGGGATTTACCTCCATCAGTGAAAAGCTGCCGCCCAAGATTTTGGTGGGCCTGCTCAATGATTACTTTACCGCCATGGTGCAGGTAGTGGAAAAACATGGCGGCATGGTGGACAAATTTGTGGGAGACAAGATAATGGCTGTTTTCGGTCATGTGGAGTCAGGAGCGCAGAACAGGGCCCAATCCCTGCAGGCCGGCCTGGACATGCTGGTGGAATGCGATCAGATCAATTCCAGGCTGGGGCTTAAGGAAAATCTGCAATTAATAAACAGCATCGGGATCCACAGCGGACAGGTCCTGGCTGGAAATATCGGTTCTCCGGAGCGCATGGAGTACACTGTGATGGGCGATGCAGTGAACATTGCCGCCAAGCTGGAGACCAAATCCAGGGAGCTGCAGACCAGATTAGTGCTCAGTCAGGCCGCTTTGCAGGATCTGGATAAAATACCTCAAGGCCTGCGCAGTATAGGCCTGCAGTTTGTTCCAGGCAGGGCAGAACAGCTGGAGCTCTATATTCTGAGCTAAGGCAGCTCTGTTCACTGCTCTGCACTGACCAGGCGCAGCTGTTGCAAATCTATCTGGCCCTGCAGGATCTTGACTATGCCGTCTTGGACCAGAGTACTCATGCCTTGCTGCAGGGCCTGATCCCGAAGCTCTGCAGTGTTGCTGTTCTGCACGATCAAACTTTTGATTTCCGGGCTGGCTAACAGTAGTTCATGGATACCCGTCCTGCCTTTGTAACCCAAGGATGCGCATTTTTCGCAGCCCACAGGCTGGTAAAGCTCTGGACAACCCTGGAGCAGTTCCTGGAATTCAGCATGATCCCCAAAAAAATTGGCCATTTGTCTCAGCTCTTTATCCTGTGGTTTATAGGCCTGTTTGCATTGTGGGCACAAAGTGCGCACCAGGCGCTGGGCAAGGACCCCGAGCAGGGCTTCTGCAAAATCCATGCAGTCCAGCCCGAGTCCCAGCAAACGGGTAATTGTCTCTGGCGCGGAATTGGTGTGCAGGGTGGAAAAAACCAAGTGTCCGGTCAGGGAGGCCTCCACAGCAATACGGGCAGTCTCTTTGTCCCGCATTTCCCCGATCAGGATTACATCTGGATCAGCCCGCAAAAAAGAACGCAAGGCTGCGGCAAAGTCAAAACCGATTTTGGGGTTGACCTGGACCTGCTGCAGGCCTTTCTGGGTAATTTCCACCGGATCCTCTGCGGTCCAGATCTTTTTCTCCCGGGAATTGATCTGACCCAGCAGGGCGTGCAGGGTGGTGGTCTTGCCTGAGCCGGTAGGACCGGTTACTAAAAAGATGCCGTGGGGTCTGGAGATTAGACGCAGAACTTGCTGCTGCTTTTGCCGGGAAAGGTTCAAACCTTGAAAAGGCAGGGCCTGAGCAGAACTCAAGACCCGAAGAACTGCACTTTCTCCATGGACTGTGGGCAGGGTGGCCACCCGCAATTCAATAGGCTGTCCCTGGAGTCTGGCAGCTATCTTGCCGTCTTGGGGCTTCCGGCGCTCAGATATATCCAGCCTGGACATGATTTTGATACGCGCGATCATGGCCCGGATATGGGTGGCCGGGATCTTAAGCACTTCCTGACAAACCCCGTCCACCCTCATGCGTACCAGGGCCTCTTCTTGGCCTGGTCCTGGCTCGATATGGATATCTGAAGCATTTTGCCGCACTGCCTGGGCAATCAGCCTGTTTACCAGCTGGATAATGGTGGATTCATTTTCATCCACCAAGGTTCCGGATTCGCTGATATCTTGTTCCTCCTGGATCCTGGACTCCTTTTCCAGACGAT
>CAZLUR010000077.1:10544-11648 GCA_964562725.1 uncultured Desulfohalobiaceae bacterium
TTCAGATAGGCCAGGTTCAAGTGCTGCATCAGCTGAGCAGGAGGTTTGAGTTGGGGGTCGAATCTGTGGAACGGTACTTGATAATAGTGTTCCAATGATTGTCCCACTTCTTCCGGAGCGATTTTCAGCTCGCTGATTAAAAGGCTGGCTGTGGATAGACCCTTTTGTTTGGCTTTTTGCTTTATTTCTTCCAACTGGCTCAGAGTCAGGGTCTTACGCTGCAGCAAATAATCGAATCTGCCCTGGGTGGCCTGCAGTTCGTAGTGAAACTTCTGGCCCATGACTTGGGCCAGCTCTTGGGCGTGTTCCAGGTCTTTTTGAGAAAAATGCGGGCTTGTACTCTTGTTGATAACCTGCAGCACTCCCAGCAGGGCTTGTTTGAATTGGATAGGCACTGCGAGCATGGAGCGCGTGCGCAGTCCAGAGAGCTGGTCAAAACTTTGATTGAATTTTAGTGAGGGCTGGATCCGGGTCAGGTGCTCGGATTGATAAACGTCCTGGATCAGCACAGACTCCCTGCTTAGAGCCACATAGCCGGCAATGGAGGAGAGACCAAGGGGCAGTCGAATCTCCTGGAGTTCATCTCCAGTCATGTACTTGGAGACGATTTCCCGATCATGGCGCCCGCGCTGGTATATGGTCAACCGCTCTGCTTCGAGCACGGCCAGCATCTCTTTTTCTATTTCAGGCAGAACCTGGACAAAACTTTGAGCTTCATGCAGGAGTTTGTGCAAGCGGTTCAATCTGGTTTGATATTCCAAACGCGCCTGCAGTTCTTGGTTTTCAAGACCGGACTTGACAGGAGACATATAAAACCCCTTTATTAATAGTGAGTCTTCCTGCTGATTATGCACTGGCGGTTGATCTGGCTGCTGGTTAAGTATAATAATAAATAACAGGTATTAAAATAACAATCTTTGACTGCCCAGTATACTCAGCTTAGACAAAGAATCTGATCTCAGTGGTCCGAATCTTTACACTAGGGCTGAATGTATGTCAGTCTTTTCCAGTCATGGGATAAGCCTAAGGAGGTGTTTATGGCGCATGAGCCTGCTGACAGAATAGGTAAGAATTTTTGGCAAAAAACATTAATTCCGGCTGTTT
>CAZLUR010000078.1:0-11622 GCA_964562725.1 uncultured Desulfohalobiaceae bacterium
AACCTCAAAAACATAACCAACTAAGTTTATTGGATTTAATACCCGGACACTAGTGATAATAACATATAAATTTTACCCTTCCTGTAACAACATCATCAGGTACTCGCCATACCCGTTTTTCATGAGTCCATGGGCCAGGTCGCGGAGTGCATCAGAACTTATAAAGCCAATGCGATATGCAATTTCTTCAGGGCAGCAGATCTTGAACTCCTGGCGTTTTTCCATCATGCGGATGAACTCAGATGCTTCAATCAGAGATTCGTAAGTTCCTGTATCAAATCAGGTAGTACCCCTGCCCATTCTGATTACCTTCAACTGACCGGCATTCAGCTAGTGTTTGTTGATATACGTGATTTCAATTTCATCTCTGGTTGAAGGCTTAAGCGATGATGCAATGTCCACAACCCGGTTGTCATAGAAATATATGCCTGTAACTGCATATCTGGACTTGGGCTTATCAGGTTTTTCTTCCAGACTCAAGACCTCATTGTACTGGTCTATCTCCACCACAGAAGGCCAGAAACTTTCAACCCCTGGCCTAAGAAAAGAAATCTAAAGGCTTTAGGAGAGTAAGAGCTGGTCACTGCTGATGGACAACACCCTGGACATGCATCTCTCAAGGGTCAACTCTTCATTGTAGCAGGGAATGATTATGGATAATTTGAATTTTTGCTGCTTCATGATTGCTTATGGCTTTTACAGCTATAGGCGGTGAGCTCTTATTATTGAAATGTCTTCTCGTGCCTGACTCTTGCGCAATATAAATGAGTTGTAACCGTTCAGGGAGGCGCGGGAACCGGCATTGGGACAGTCCCCGCAAACCACCACCCATGCCGGTCTGCCAACTTCAACATTGAGGACCCCTGAACGGTTACGGGTAATTTATCTTCCCGAACTCACCTGAATTCGACAACTCGCGCTGGTCTTCCTCAAGCCCCTCAAAATCAAACTTTCCAATCCAGACCCTGGGAGTGACTTCCTTCCAGTCCATTCCCTTGATATCAGGTTGCGACTGGCTCCGCATGATAAACCTGTCTTCGGCGGTCATATTTTCCAGCCAGGGAATATATCCATCACCTATACCGAGCTGTATGTTTCGATATATTTCCAGGTCATCTTCAGGCATCCATACAGGTTCAAAGCCAAGGATATACCGCCATTCTCCATGAGGATTATTGTAAAACAGCCAGTAGAAAACATTCAGCTGTGCCCATGGCCTTGACAGCATGATACACCATCTGATGCAGAAAAACAAAAGGCTTGCCAGTAAACAGGGCACCCAGGAATACACCAATGACAGTGGCCGGAGCCATAAGGCCAAGCACGCGCCATTCCCTGACAAGGGCCAGTGCAGCCATAGGCAGGATCAGCAGATACCATGTGCCGTGGATCCATGTACTCAATGCCACAATCAAGGTAAAGGCGATGAGTTCACCATAAGGACGATCCTTGTCCCGGATCCACTCCCATAAAAAACAGAACACCAGGATTAGAAACATGCTGAAGATAAACGGCCTGCCGTAAAAGAGCCTGAACACAGGCCCCCAGGTAAAGACCGCAATTATCAGCAGGGATATGATCCAGGCTTCAGGGCGCTTGAAGAGAAAAATCGGGGTGCAGGTAAAAAGCAGAAAAAGCAGGCAGACAGAAATGATGAGCAGAACTTCATTGTCATAACCTAAGAGCCTGGCAAAGATTTCCAGTATGAAATGCCATCCAGGATGGCTGTCCATTGAAAACGCCTCGCGGACAACCAGTATGTCCTGCCAGTCTTTGCCGGATATGGCCTTGGCAACGTGGCGCAGAGCATCGTCTTGAGGAAAAAAACTAAGCCCTATAGTAATCCATAATGCGGCTAGTGTAAGAGAAGATAAACAGAGTACTATAACTGTTGTTCGAATAGATTTATGCATATTTGACAAAACAAGAGTGTTATGCATTTGTAAGTACCTTTAAAGACAATTTAGTATTTAAAAACACTCTCCTCCAGGTTAGTTTTCGGCTTCCTCCCCGATCGTTCGCCCACTCCAGACACCAGGCGTGACCTGGTGCCACTTTAGGCCCTCTATTCCCGGCTGTGAGCTGCGGGTGAGTATCATGCGGTCCTTCGGGGTCATCATCTCCACCCAGGGCTGGTAGCTTTCAGCACTGCCCTTGGTCAGCTGGATATGGCGGTATATTTCCAGATGCTCCTTTGGCATCCAGATGGGCTCGAAGCCCAGGGTATAGCGCCAGGGACCCTGGGGATTCTCATAAAACAGGTTGTAAAATAGACGCATGCTGGAATTGTAGACAATGCCGCCCTTGTCAGGCAGCCAGGGCCGATGCTCCTCGTTTTGCATATCCGGCCATACCACCGGCTTGCCGGACCAGCGGCTACCCCGGTCGTTGCTCACCGCCAGAAACAGGCTCAGGCAGACCACCCCCACCAGGGCCAGCCTGCGGGGGTCAAACTCCCTGATGTTCTGTTCCATAGCTCTGTGGATTTCTACAGCAACCCAGAAAGCCAGGGCCGGCCATCCCCAGTCATACCAGAACCTGCCGGCTACAAATCCCATTATCCAGCCCAGCCCTGCGAAAATAAAAACTGGATTGTATACACTGCCAAGACTCCAATCGTTTCGGGCCACCCGCCAGAGCAAAAGCATACCTGCCAGAACCACCAGGGCGGGAGCACCGTCAAAAGGTCTGAACTCGGTTACCAACTGCCTCTGAAAATCATGCTGACCAAAGGCTTCCGCGACATGCCAGATCATCTGGTAAAGAAAGGACAGGGGAGAGCCTGTCAAAACCGCACCCAGCAACACACCCAGGAAAGTTGCACAGGTCATGATCCACAGAACCCGCCACTGACAGCAGATTAAAAGTGCTGCCAGGGGCAGGGCCAGCAGGTACCATGTGCCATGAATCCATGTGCTCAGCGCAACCAAAATAGCATATAATCCAACTTCCAAAACCGGGTACTGCCTGTCCCTGATCCTGGACCATAAAAAGCAGAACATAAGAACGAGAAACATGCTGAAAATGAATGGCCGGCCGTAAAAAAGTCTGAATACCGGCCCCCAGTAAAAAACGGCCATGAAGAGCAGGGTTAGGACCCAGGCCTCGGGCCGCCTGAAGTAGAACACCAGGGGGCAAGTCAGGAGCAAAAACAAAAACAGCACTGAAAAGTTGAGCAGGTACTGGTTGTCATAGCCCACGAACCTGCCGGCCAGGTCCAGGATAAAGTGCCAGCCCGGATGGCTGTCCATGGTTATTTCCGGCCGGATGACTAGGATATCAGACCAGTCCCTGCCGGAGATGACCTTGGCCACGTGGCGCAGGGCGTCGTCCGTGGGGAAATAGCCGTGGGCAAAGACCTGCAGGCAGGTCAGAAGGATGGTGGCCAGGCAGGTGAACAGGATTGCAGAGCGTATTAATTTTTGCAGGGGATGGAGACCTGGATGTTCCGGCATAGAGCACTTGCTTCTCCCTGGTTTGTAGTATGTGGCTGCAAGGGATACGGGTCCGGGCAGGTCCGGTGCAATGTCTTGATTGATTGTGTTCAGAAGGATTTAGCACAATTCATTTTGAGTGTCGAGGAGCGAGCAGGGCGGCTGGGTTACGCTATCACGCTATGGCGGGACAGAGCGCGGGAGCGATAAGAAGATCACTACAGCGAAACTTTGAAAATTTACAGATTATTTCAATTGAGGACAATTATCTGCGACAGCTGGATAAATCCGGAAAGATGTTCAGTAAAAAACACAAGAGATCGACTTGCAAAGTTACGGCAAAGTTGTAATTATGCATTGCGTTATTACGGTGTCACCGGAGAAATGCATGACTTACACTGAAAATTTCATCCCCAGGCTCCTTGCCTGCCCGGATTATTCATTTTTTCTTTTTGGTCCACGAGGAACTGGAAAAACAACCTGGCTTAATAAGGTCCTTGGTGGTCCATTGAGGCTCAACCTGCTGGACTCATCGCTGCATATGGAGCTTATGAGAGAGCCTCACCGCCTGGAGGCAATGACCGCCCATCTAAAAAACGGTGACTGGGTGGTTCTGGACGAAATCCAAAAAAATCCAGTACTTCTGGATGAAGTTCACAGGATCATGGAGTCAAGAAGACTGAAGTTCGTGCTTTGCGGGTCTTCAGCCCGCAAGCTGAAAAGAGGAGGTGCCAACCTCCTGGCCGGCCGGGCTCTGACTATGAACATGGAGGGATTTTCAGCTTACGAATTAGGGGCTGAATTTAACCTAAAACAGGCTATGGACTGGGGACTTTTGCCCATGGTCCTCAAAAATCCTGAGCTGGCACCAGATATTCTTTCCGCCTATGTCGACACATACCTAAAAGAAGAAATCAGGGCTGAAGGGCTGATTCGTCATGAACCGCCATTTTTACGCTTTTTAAATATAGCCGGGCAAATGAACGCCCAGATGATCAATGCTCAGAGCTTAGCCAGAGACGCTGGAGTAGCTAGAAGCACAGTTGATGGATACTTTTCCATTCTAGTGGATACTCTGCTTGGACATTTTCTCCAGGCCTGGCGCCCAGGCTTTAAGGTCAGGGAAACGGCCAAGCCGAAATTTTTCTGGTTTGATCCAGGAGTAGCCAGAGCGGCAGCTGACTGGCTGCACGATCCTGTAGAAAGGGCCTGGCAGGGCGCGGCTCTGGAAACCATTATTTTTCATGAACTCAGAATTTTCAACCAGGTCAGCCGAAAACACCGTCCCATTTATTTCTACAGAACCCCGTCCGGGGTTGAAGTGGACTTCATTGTTGAAACTGCTAAAAAAAGCTCAGGATCTCCTGGCCGCATTATTGCTTTGGAGGTCAAACGTGCTGATTCCTGGCGCAGGGAATGGGAAGCTCCTTTGCGCTCGTTGAAAAGCCAGAAAAAGATTGAAGTGGAAAAAATGATTGCTGTTTATACAGGGCAGAGGACTTACAGATTTGACGGCCTGGATGTCCTACCTGTGGAACAGTTTATAACCGCACTGCATCAGGGTGATATCTATTGATATAAAGATCGGGGACAGGCACATAATGCATTCTGCACCCACAGGGCCTCTTTCCGCCGAATAATTAATCACGTTTTGCATGAGCTCAACGAAAATTGAAAACACTTTTTGGGTCACAGTGGTGCTTGTCTCTTCCAAAGTCATTTTCTGCCTCAGGGTTTCTCCAATGCCTTCCAAAAGGCTTTGGGATACAGGGCCGCTGAAACTGAAAATAATACCTTCCTCTTTAAGTTGCTCGTAAAATCTTTGGATTTGATGCATTATTGCTGACCACCTTTCCTTTGATCTGGTTTCTGCCAGCTTGTTTGGCTGTATAAAGTTGCTTGTCAGCCTCATGATTAAGTTCTTGGGGTGTTCTGGTTGTTTCCGGTGTCATGATTGCAAGCCCAATACTTACAGTCACAAACTGAGAAACGCCGGAGTATTCGTGTCTAATGCCCAAATGGTGAATTTTCTCCTGTATCCGCGAGGCAACCCTCATGGCCCCTGAAAAGTCTGTTCCTGGAAGCAAAACAACGAATTCTTCCCCGCCATACCGAGCTACGAGATCACTGGGTCTTTTCACCGAATGAGCCAACGCCTGGGCGACCTGAATAAGACATTCGTCCCCTGCTCCATGTCCATAATGGTCGTTGAATTGCTTAAAATAGTCCAAGTCCAGGATAATGAGTGCTAGCGGGAGTCCTTCTCGAAGATTGCGCTTCCATTCGGCTTCTATGCACTCATCGAACCGTCTCCTGTTAGCAATGGAGGTCAGTCCGTCCACATAGGACATCCGGGACAGGATCTCCTTATGTTCTTGCAGTTCGGCATTTAATTATTCAGACTTTGCTGCATACGGTCGCTCATCTTCACCAAGCGCTGGGTTTGGCGAAGGAGCTTTTTGTACTCAGCCAACAGCTCCAAATAGGGCTGGAGCAGCTGATTTTCGGAAAAATCATCATTGCTGATAATGGATTCAGCTTTTTCTAGCACCTGTGTTTCCTTAGAAAATATGGAATCGTCAGTCAATGTCCGCTCCAACCTCAGGTCAGACTGGGGATGCAGTTTTTGGGATCTATACCCTTATGCGGCAGCCGACAACCGTGACGTCATCGCGCTGTTCTTCATGACCCTGAAAGTCTTTTACCATCTGGATTAAGGCTTCCTTTTGGTCGGGCATGGGTTTTTTCCGGATGCCGTTCAAAAAAGAAAGCAAACGTCGCTTGCCAAGGGGCAACCCCGTTTTTTCTCCGATCTGGTCGAATATTCCGTCAGTGGTCACATAAAAGGTCAGTTGGTCTTGTAGCTGAATTGTATGGATTTGAAAAGGGAAATCAGGGTCTGAGGACCGATAACCCAAGCTTTGCCTATCGCCCTTAATTTCCACAAGATTTTCGTTTTGTTCGTAAAAAAGGCTTAAGCGGCTGCCGGCAAAGAAGAGGACTTTATTTGTGCGGCTATATACTAAGAGTCCCATATCCAGACCGTCCTCTGAAAATCTGGATCCATCCTGATTGGAAAGCATGCTTTGCACCACCCAACTGACCTCTTGCAGAATCCGTTGCGGACTCTGGATCCCGATCTCGCTGACCACTCGATTCAAGGATGAAACCGCGGCCATGGTCATTACCCCTCCGGGAACTCCGTGACCGGTGCAGTCGATGACAGCCAGGGCAAAGCCTTCGTCATTCTCCTTGCTCCAGATCATGTCCCCGCTGATGACGTCCTTGGGTCTCCAAAGGGTGAAACATTCGGGAACAAGGGTTTGAAGGTGGGCCTCAGTGGTCAAAATGGCCTGCTGGATGGTCTGGGCATACTGGATGCTCTCCATGACCTTGTCCAGGATTTCGGTTTTTATCTGGTGGGCGTTTTCCGCTTCTTCCTTGGCCTCCTGCAGAAGAATAGATTGGTTTTCCAACTCGTTGGTCCGCTCCTTGACCTTGGATTCAAGTTCGTTGGTGTGGCTTTTGATCTCCTGGACCATGGAAGAAAAGGCCCGGCTTAAATCCCCGATCTCATCCCGCCCGGCGGAAGGCAGAGGGGCGTCGTAGTTCCCATGAGCCAAGGACGTGGCTGAGGCATGTAGCTCTCCCAAAGGGCGTAAAACCAGCTTTTCCACCCCATAACCGAAGACGAACAGCAAAATCAAGAACATGACGGTCAAAGCGGCCAGACCTACCACAATCCACATCCCGTCCAACACTTGGGCCGCCTGCAGATCCACGGCGCTGAGCACATGCCAGCTGAGCTCCGGGATCCAGGTCAAAGCCACAAGCTGCCTTGTGCCGCCCAGCCCGGCCCAGAAGGTCTCCACACTTCCCGGATTTTTTTCTGCCCTTTGCATGGCCTGGGCCAGTTTTTCGGCCTCTGATGATTTTGAAAACTGTTCCTGGAGGGAGGATTGCTTGGGGGCAGAAGAGTTCTGCTTATCAGCCTCTGCCCCTGAACCATAGGCTATCAAGCTCTTGTCCGGATGGGCCTGGATAAGGCCTTGGTCGTCCACAATCATTGGCGTGATCCCAGGTTCCTCGGCAGCAATGAATTCCTTTAAGAATTTGGACAGCTCCAGACCCGTTCCAGCCATGCCGATTTTTTGGTCCTCATTCCAGACCATGACATCAATCCAGACCTGCACATTTCCCAGATGCACGTCCGGGTTGACGTTGATGGTAAAGTTATCGAAGTCCTTTATGGTGGTGAAGAACCATTTGTCGTCTGGATTTTCCGGATCCAGGACGTAGCGTGGATCCCGACTGTATTCTTTGTCCGGACCGTTGTAGTAATAGGCCAGGCTTTCCCGGTTGACCAGAAAATAATTGCCCCCCTGGAAGGCTTGCTGATACCCATCGGCTTCCTGAAAAAAACGGGATCTTTTCCCTTAGGCATCTTCGTCCATCAGCCATTGCCGGAGGAGAAGAGAGTCCGCAAAGCGATGGGCCAATGCAAGTTCCCTGCTTATCGGGGATTCGATCTTCTGGGCGTTGAACAGGGTGAAGTTTTGGGCATAGGCCTCTCCCAGCTGCTCTCGTACCCTGTCCAGTACCTCCAGTCCCATCCAAATAGTGGGCACCAGGGCCAGCAGGCAGGCCACAACAAGGGCCAGCATGGATTTGGTACGTAAGCTGAAAGTGGATAAGCTCATAGGTTCATCATCCTCATGTGACGTGATTCACTGTACGCCGGGATTTGGATGTAAAGAGGAAGGAGCAAAGAATACAAAGCACCCTTATTGCGTATTTGCAAGGGAGAGTCAAACCTGGTCAGGATGGAAAAGTTATTATTCAAGTTGCACAAGTATTTATTGTCTGGTTACTTCTGGGGATCTTGCTGTTCGGCAGATGCCGAAGTAGCCAAAAGCAGTCCTCCCATCAATGCCGTGAACGGGGCCACGGTGACCAGGCCGAAACTGCCGACAATAGTCTTGACCACTTCAGCAGCCACATAGATGAAGTTGAAGGTGGTATCCAGGGGTATGCCCTGGGCCATGAAGGCCATGAGCAGGGTCAAGAACCCTCCGGAATAGGCCAGAAGTAAGGTGGTGGTCATGGTTCCCACCACGGCCCGGCCCACATTTAAACCGGAGCGGATCAATTCAAGCCTGGAAAGCCCCGGATTCTGGGCGGCCACCTCCTGCATGCTGGCGGCCACATCCATCCCCAAATCCATGACCGCCCCGGAACAGGCCAGAAAAACGGCAGCAACATAGATCCTGGTCAGGTCCAGATGGGCAAAGCCTGAATACAGCAGGGTCTCGGCAAAGGGCATTATCGCACCCCGCAGGTGCAGAATATCAGTGAAAATGACAGCCAATACACAACTGGTGAGCACGCCCAGGAATGAGCCCAAAAAAGCGACCAGCCCTTTGCGGTTCACCCCACCGACCAGAAAGATGATACTTGCGCAGAGCAGGGCCACCACGCCTAAGGTGACCCACAGAGGATCCCAGCCCCGGAGCAGACTGGGAATAAGGACTTTCCACAGCATCAAGGCGGCCAAAAGAAAGGAGAGCAGGGCCTTGGCCCCGGTCCAGCCGCCAAAAAGACATAAAAACAGAGCAAACAGGCCTAGAAGCAAGAGCTCCCAGCCCAGTCTGGCGTGATCCTGGACGCTGGCATGAACTATTCTTCCTTCATCATCAAGGGATAAAACAATCCGCACAGTGTCTTCTTGCTGAAACAAAGTTTCCCGGTCCATTTGGCCCAAGAGATTGTTGCTGGCCCGCACTTCCTGACCAGCATACTGACCGCTGGCAATTACCAGATCCAGGCTTTGCATTCCGGTTTGAACCAAGCCATGTCTCTGGACCTGGGCATTGTTCGTTTCGACGACTTCGGCAGTGCAACGCACAGCATCAGCATCCACCTCGGATTCGAATCCAGTGGGGACAAAGTACAGAGCAACACAGAGCAGGCTCAAGGCCAGGGACAGGATAAGGTCCCGGGACCAGTATGTTGTGTAATCCATGAGAGTTACCCCATTATGCGTTGAAAGTCCCCGTATATGTCAAATCATTCTCCTCGAGAAAATGAAAAAAAGGGGCGCCTTGGGTAAGACGCCCCGTGAGCTAGTGACTTGACAGATCTCGATTGTCGCAAAAAAGAACCCTCCCCTGACCCCTCCCTCCTGCCCAAAGCGGCAGCAGGGAGGGGAAGCAGAGGACGAAAGGTTTTATGCCTATAACTGGACAATGCACATATGACGCAGCACTAGAGAGCCAGGTATTGTCAGTTTCCAGCAAGAACCTTCTGGGCATCTGAGGCATAGTGCACCCGGGGCTCGAAGCCCATGATCTCCATAACCCGCAACCCGAGATCTGTGTTGTCGTAAGCCCCGTTGAACTTTTCAGCCCCTACTCCAACTGCCGAGGTGGTCACCGGCACGCCGGTGTGCTTGTAGGAGGTCCATCCGATGCCGGCTTTTTGGTTTAGGATATGGGTCAGGGTCACACTTAACGGGTCGTATCCGCCGTAAAGAAGGTAGGTCTCTTCGTTGTCGGATCGTTCCTGTGAACCGGCCATGCTACGTTCATATGCCTTTTTGATTTTTTTTACCTCATGGGGTTTTAAGACCATGTGATCTTTAGGATCGCCCTGGAACTTCAAGCCAAAACCCTTGGTGATCACGGACTGGACTTGCTCAAAGCCCTGGCTTTGCTTCTGGAATTCGGGAATGATCTCTTGACTGAATTTTTGGAATGAAATCTTCTGGTTGGAAAGGACGTCAAAGTGAGTGGCATACTTGGTCCCGGCAAATCCCAGGGTCATGCCCCCGCATTCGTGGTCGCCGGTGGCCAGGATCAAGGTTTCTTCCGGATGTTGCTCATAGAAAGCATAGGCCTTTTGCAGGGCCTTTTCAAACTCCAGGGTGTCGTGGATGGCGGCTACCCCGTCGTTGGCATGGCAGGCCCAGTCGATCTTTCCCCCCTCGACCATGATAAAGAAGCCGTTTTCGTTGTCCAGAAGCTCGATGCCCTTGGCCGTGAACTCGGACAGGCTGATGTCCTGTTCCCGCTGATCCATGGCATAGGGCAGGGCCTTACCGTCCTGCAGCCAGGCATTGATGGCCAGGACTTTTCCTGTCCCTGGCTGGAGCTGTTCAAACTCCTGTTTGTCGTCCACTATTGCGTACCCATTGCCCCGGATCAGATCCAATGCGTTGCCTTTGTATTTCCGGGAGTTGCCTGCGCTGTTGTTTGGATCCTTGAGCCCTCCGCCGGCGAAATAATCAAATCCGCTTTCAGCCAGGGCCACAGCAATGTCGTAATACTGTCCGCGGGCTGGAACATGGGCGTAAAAAGAGGCCGGGGTGGCATGATCGATGGACACACTGGAGATGATGCCCACCTTTTTGCCCTGCTCTTTGGCCAGTTCGGCCAAGCTGACAACCTCTTTCTGCCGGGGATCTAAGCCCACAAAACCGATATTGGTTTTTTGCCCGCAGGCTATGGCCGTGCCGGCGGCGGCTGAGCCGGTGATGAACCTGTCCGCGGCCTGGGTGGTGGTCACCCCTTGGGCCGGAAAGGTATTCATCAGCAGATTGCGGCCGGTATACTCCTGAGCCGCGCTGCGCTGGGGTATGCCCATTCCGTCCCCGATGAACACAAACACATACTTGACCTGTCCGGACCAGGCAGTGAGCGGAATAAGGAGTACGATGACCAGAAAAAACATTGCATGCAGGCCTGATCGCCAATAGCTTCGCATAACATCCCCCTAAATACCGTGTCTTAAAAGTTTTGTCTCATATAATGGCAGTTTCTCTCAAAAAAAGAGGTTTAAAGCAGTTTATGCTGGTTTGACGATGGAGAGCACAGTTTCAGACAAAGCATCAAAACCTTGGCTAACATAGAGTTCATAAAGGCTCATGATTGAGGCCTGGGCGAAAACGTAATTCCGCAGTTGATTGAATTTCCTACCTTGCAGCTCTGAGTCTTTCATATTGTAATGCGTTACTGCGATTTTTTCCATGAGGGGAATAGTCCATTTGGCAGCAGGCACAGATAAAACCCAATCATGGTCTGCAAGGTGACAGATGAAATTCTCCATGGTCCGCGGTTGAGGGAGACTTTTACCATCATTATGCAGCCATCCTTCCTGCACAGGATCCTTACCCAACAGGATTGAGGCGGTT